>DATLIF010000474.1:0-31858 GCA_035539575.1 Fimbriiglobus sp.
GATGCGGTCGCCGGGGCGGACCTCGTCGCGGTCGTCCCCGCACTCATTGACCAGCATGGCCGGCGTCGGCTCCGGGGCCGGGACCGGTTCGACCGGGTGCCCGTTGCGCTCGGCCCGGGTGGCCTGTGGGGCCGGGACCACCGCCGAGCCGTCCGCGGGTGCCGGCTTGGGCCGCCGCGGGGTGTAGGTGGCCGGCAGGTACAGCACGAACGTACTGCCCTGGCCGGGGCTGGACGAGAGGCGGATCTCCCCGCCCAACAGCCGCGCCAGCTCGCGGCTGATGGCCAGCCCCAGCCCGGTGCCGCCGTACTTGCGGCTGGTCGAGCCGTCCGCCTGGGTGAACGGCTCGAAGATGATCCGCTGCTTGTCCGTCGGGATGCCGATCCCGGTGTCATTGACCGCGAACGCCAGAATCTCCGGGGCGCGGTTGAGATCCTCGTTGTCCGAGCTCCACCCGCCCGCGGCCGGCTCCACCGACAGCGTCACCTGCCCCTGGTGGGTGAACTTGAACGCGTTGGAGAGCAGGTTCTTGATGATCTGCTGGAGCCGCTTGGAGTCGGTGTGCATTGACTTCGGCAACTGCGGGTCGAACCGGATTTGGAAGCCCAGGTTCTTGGAGTCGGCGACGTGCCGGAACGTCCGCTCGACGTACCCGCTCAGGTCGCCCAGCCGCAGCTCGCCGGCGTCCACCGCCACCGTCCCGGACTCGATCTTCGACAGGTCGAGGATGTCGTTAATCAGCATCAGAAGGTCGTGGCCCGACGAGTGGATCGTCTTGGCGAACTCGAGCTGCCGGGGGTTCAGGTTCTTGTCGGCGTTCTTCGAGAGCTGGTCGGACAGGATCAGCAGGCTGTTGAGCGGCGTCCGCAACTCGTGGCTCATGTTGGCCAGGAACTCGGACTTGTACTTGCTGGTCAGCGCCAGTTGCTTGGCCTTCTCCTCGAGCAACTGGCGGGACTGTTCGACCTCGAAGTTCTTCCGCTCGACCTCCTGGTTCTGCTGGGCCAGCGACTGCGACTTCTCCTGCAACTCCTCGTTGGTCTTCTGCAACTCCTCCTGGCGGGTCTGCAGCTCGTCGGCCAGGGCGGTGGACTTCTTCAAGAGCCCCTCGGTCCGCATATTGGCCTCGATCGTGTTGAGCACGATCCCGATCGACTCGGTGAGCTGCTCCAGGAACGCCTGGTGGCTGGGGTTGAACCCGCTCATGGAGGCCAGCTCCAGCACCCCGCGGACCGACCCCTCGAAGACCAGCGGCAGGACCAGCACGCTCCGCGGCGAGGCCGACCCCAGGCCGGAGGCGATCTTGATGTAGTCCGACGGCAGCTGGTCCAGCAGCACTTTCTGCTTTTCCAGGGCGCACTGCCCTACTAGCCCCTGGCCCAGGGCGATCCGCTTGCCGGCCTCCTCCCGGCCCTCGGACGCGTAGCTGGCCAGCAGGGTCAACTGCGGCGTCTCGGCCTCGCCGTCGAGGACATAGAACTCGGCGTGCTGGGCCGACACCACCGGGCAGAGTTCCGACAGCACCATCCGCCCGACGTTGGTCAGGTCGCGCTGCCCCTGGAGCATCCGGCTGAACCGGGCCAGGTTGGTCTTCAGCCAGTCCTGCTCGGTGTTCTTGCGGGTGGTGTCGCGGAGGTTGCGGATCATCTCGTTGATGGTGCTCGACAGGGCGGCCACCTCGCCCTGGGCCTCGACCGCGATGGCCCGGGTCAAGTCCCCCTGCGTCACCGCGGTGGCCACCTCGGCGATGGCCCGCACCTGGTTGGTCAGGTTCGCCGCGAGCTGGTTGACGTTCTCGGTCAGCGCCTTCCAGGTCCCGGCCGCCCCGGGCACCTTGGCCTGCCCGCCGAGTTCCCCCTCGACGCCCACCTTGCGGGCCACCGTCGTCACCTGGTCGGCGAACGTCGCCAGCGTGTCGATCATCTCGTTGATCGTCTCGGCCAGCTCGGCGATTTCCCCCTTGGCCTCCACCGTCAGCTTCCGCACCAGGTCGCCGTTGGCGACGGCCGTCACCACCTTCGCGATGCCGCGCACCTGGGCCGTCAAGTTCGCCGCCATGCTGTTGACGGAGTCGGTGAGGTCCTTCCACGTCCCGGACACGCCCTTGACATCCGCCTGGCCGCCGAGCTTGCCCTCGGTGCCCACCTCGCGGGCCACCCGCGTCACCTCGGAGGCGAACGACCGCAACTGGTCCACCATCGTGTTGACGGTGTCCTTCAGCTCCAGAATCTCACCCTTCACGTCCACCGTGATCTTGCGCGACAGGTCGCCGGCCGCCACCGCCTTGGTCACGTCCGCGATGTTCCGCACCTGACCGGTCAGGTTCCCCGCCATGAAGTTCACCGAGTCCGTCAGGTCCTTCCAGGTGCCGGCCACCCCGCGGACGTCGGCCTGGCCGCCGAGCCGCCCCTCGGTGCCCACCTCGCGGGCCACCCGCGTCACCTCGGACGCGAACGACCGGAGCTGGTCCACCATCGTGTTGACGGTATTCTTCAGCTCCAGAATTTCACCGCGGACGTCCACGGTGATCTTCTTGGACAGGTCGCCGTTGGCGACGGCGGTCGTCACCTCGGCGATGTTCCGCACCTGGCCGGTCAGGTTGCCGGCCATGCCGTTCACCGAGTCCGTCAGGTCCTTCCACGTCCCGGCGACGCCCTTGACGTCCGCCTGGCCGCCGAGCTTGCCCTCGGTGCCGACCTCGCGGGCCACCCGCGTCACCTCGTCGGCGAAGCTCGAAAGCTGGTCCACCATCGTGTTAATCACGTTCTTGATCTGAAGAATCTCGCCGCGGACGTCCACGGTGATCTTCTGCGTCAGGTCGCCCATCGCGATGGCGGTGGACACCTTCGACACGTCTCGCAACTGCACCGTCAGGTTCGCGGCCATGCTGTTGACGGAGTCGGTGAGGTCCTTCCACGTCCCGGCGACGCCCTTGACGTCCGCCTGGCCGCCGAGCTTGCCCTCGGTCCCCACCTCACGGGCCACCCGCGTCACCTCGACAGCGAAGCTGGAAAGCTGGTCCACCATCGTGTTGACGGTGTTCTTCAACTCCAGGATCTCGCCGCGGACGTCCACCGTCACCTTCTTGGACAGGTCGCCGGTGGCGACGGCGGTCGTCACCTCGGCGATGTTGCGCACCTGCGCCGTCAGGTTGCCGGCCATGAAGTTCACGCTGTCCGTCAGGTTCGCCCACACCCCGGCGACGCCCGGCACGTCGGCCTGGCCGCCGAGCTTGCCTTCCGTCCCCACCTCGCGGGCCACGCGCGTCACCTCGGCGGCGAAGCTGGAAAGCTGGTCCACCATCGTGTTGACGGTGTTCTTCAGCTCCAGAATCTCCCCTTTCACGTCCACCGTGATCTTGCGCGACAGGTCGCCGGCCGCCACCGCCTTGGTCACGTCCGCGATGTTCCGCACCTGACCGGTCAGGTTCCCCGCCATGAAGTTCACGCTGTCGGTCAAGTCCTTCCACACCCCGGCCACCCCGCGGACGTCGGCCTGGCCGCCGAGGCGCCCCTCGGTGCCCACCTCGCGGGCCACCCGCGTCACCTCGGACGCGAACGAGCTGAGCTGGTCCACCATCGTGTTGACGGTGTTCTTCAGCTCCAGAATCTCACCCTTCACATCCACCGTGATCTTGCGCGATAGGTCGCCGTTGGCGACAGCCGTCGTCACGGTGGCGATGTTCCGCACCTGGGCCGTCAGGTTGCCGGCCATGCCGTTGACGGAGTCGGTCAGGTCCTTCCATGTCCCGGACACGCCCTCGACGCGAGCCTGTCCGCCGAGCCGCCCCTCGGTGCCCACCTCGCGGGCCACCCGCGTCACCTCGGAGGCGAACGACCGGAGCTGATCCACCATCGTGTTGATGGTGTTCTTCAGCTCCAGGAACTCACCCTTCACGTCCACGGTGATCTTCTTGGACAGGTCGCCGGTGGCGACCGCGGTCGTCACCTCGGCGATGTTGCGCACCTGGCCGGTCAGGTTCCCGGCCATGCTGTTGACGGAGTCGGTGAGGTCCTTCCACGTCCCGGCGACGCCCTTGACGTCGGCCTGGCCGCCGAGCTTGCCTTCAGTCCCCACCTCGCGGGCGACGCGAGTCACCTCGGAGGCGAACGAGCCGAGCTGGTCCACCATCGTGTTGATGGTCCGGGCGGTGCGGAGGAACTCGCCCTGGAGCGGACGATCGTCGATCTCCAGGGCCATCATCTTGGACAGGTCGCCCTGGGCGACGGCGCCGATCACCCGGGCGGTCTCGATGGTCGGGTGGACGAGGTCGTCGATCAGGTCGTTGACCGAGCCGAGCTTGTCCCGCCAGAACCCGGTCACGTCGCCCATCGCCAGCCGCTGGGACAGCTTCCCTTCCTTGCCGACGACCCGGCTGAGGCGGGCGAGTTCCTCGGCGAGTCGTTCGTTCAGCTCGACGACCTCGTTGAAGGCGTCGGCCACCTTGCCCGCGACGCCGTTCCAGTCCGGCGGCAGCCGGACGCCGGACCGCCCCTGCCGCAGCGCCGTCAGGGCGGCGAGCAGGGCCACCATCTCGCTGCTGGTCGCGGTCGGCTCTTGGGCGACGGACATGGGTAGCCTCCGGGACGCGAGCGCGCCGGGTGGAGTGACGGATTGAGGCCAGTTGATCCTAGTCCCGAGTCTCGCCAGCCGCCAAGCAGCGGCGGACCAGGCACGAGTCGTGCCGGGTGGGTTTCCCGTCCCCAGATTACACAACCCTGGTCCCGCGATGAACTAGCCGCGATCGGAGGGTTCTGCCCTGGGACCGCGGCTGGGACGGCCGCTTTGCGCGGAGCGGCCGGGACGGCCGCGGTCCCAGGTTCTGGCGTCGCGTCGGGCCACCTCTTATCATCTCACTCACGGCAGTAGTCCCACCTCTCCGTCCCTCGAAGGAATCCATCATGCGGAGTCTCGTCCTCCTGCTGCTGCTCGCGGCACCGGTGGCCGCCGCCGGCCCGGACCCGACCGACACCCGGCTCCTGACCATGCCAGCCGTCGGCCCGAAGGGCATCGCCTTTGTCTACGCCGAAGACCTGTGGGTCGCCGACCTCGACGGGAAGAACCCTCGGCGGCTGACCACGGACGTCGGGGTCGAGTCCAACCCGGTCTTCTCCCCGGACGGGGAGACGATCGCGTTCGGCGCTCAGTATGAGGGAAATACCGATGTCTACACCATCCCGGTCCGCGGCGGGTCGCCGACCCGGCTGACCTGGCACCCCGGCCCGGACACGCCTCGCGCCTTCACCCCGGACGGCCAGAAGATTCTCTTCTCGTCGCCCCGCAACGTCTACAGCACTCGCCACCAGCAACTGTTCACCGTCTCCCTCAAGGGCGGCATGCCGGACCAGTTGCCGATCCCGTGGGGGTTCGAGGCGACGTACTCGCCCGACGGCGAATACATCGCGTACACCCCGGTGCGGGATGTGACCGCGCAGTGGAAGCACTACCGCGGCGGCACCCACGGCCGCATCTGGGTCTACCGCATCAAGGACCACCAGGTCGTCGAGGTCCCGCAGCCCAAGGGCCGGTGCAACGACTTCGACCCGCAGTGGGTCGGCGATACTGTCTACTTCCGGTCCGACCGGGCCGGCGAGCATAACTTGTTCGCCTACGATCCGGGTAGCAAGGAGGTCAAACAGGTCACGCAGTTCACCGACTTCCCGGTGATCGACCTGAACGCCGGCGGCGGCAAGCTGATCTTCGAGCAGGCCGGCTACCTGCACCTGTTGACCCCGGGCGAGTCCCAGCCGCAGCGCCTCCAGATCGGCATCGCCACGGACGCCCCGGAGGCCCGGCCGCGGTACGCGAAGGGGGCGAAGTACGTCCGCGGCGCCAGCGTCTCCCCGAGCGGGGCGCGGGTGGCCGTCGAGTTCCGCGGCGAGATCGTCACCGTCCCGGCCGAGAAGGGCGACCCGCGCAACCTCACCGCCAGCCCCGGCGTCCACGACCGCGAGCCGTCGTGGTCCCCGGACGGCAAGACCATCGCCTACTTCTCCGACGAGGGCGGCGAGTACCAGCTCGTGCTGGAGCCGCAGTCCGGAAAGGGCGAGACGAAGAAGGTCAAGCTCGACGGGTCCGGGTTCTACTCGAGCGCGGTCTGGTCCCGCGACTCGACGAAGATCGCCTACCGCGACAACTCACAGACCCTCTACGTCCTGGACATGGCGTCGGGCAAGTCGTCGAAGGTCGTCGAGCCGAAGTACGGCCGGCCGCGCGGCCTGAGCCTGGCGAGTTGGTCGCCGGACTCGAAGTGGCTGGCGTACACGAACGACACCCCCGCCCAGATCGCCCGGGTGTACGTCTACTCGGTGGAGGCCGGCAAGTCGTTCCCGCTCACCGACGGCCAGAGCGAGGCCGCCGACCCGCGGTTCGACGCCTCCGGGAAGTACCTGTACTTCCTCGGCTCCAACGACACCGGCATGAGCAAGCACGGGTTCAGCCAGTCGTCCGGCGACAGCCGCAGCCCGCGCTGGTCGTTGCATCTGGCGGTGCTGGCGAAGGACGAGCCGTCGCCGTTCCTGAAGGAGAGCGACGAGGAGAAGGGCCCCGAGGCGAAGAAGGCTCCCGAGCCGCGGATCGCCGGCCAGGGCGAGGACGACGAGCCGAAGAAGGACGAACCGAAGGCCCGCGGCGGTCGGAAGGGCGAGAAGGAGAAGCCCTTCAAGATCGACCTGGAGGGAATCGACCAGCGCATCCTGTCGTTCCCGCTGCCGTCGGGGAGCTACGGCGGCCTGGAGGCCGGGTCGGCGGGTCAGGTGTTCTACCTGGCCCGGTCGGAAGGCGGCGAGGAACGCGGTCGCGGCGCCGGGCCGCGCGGCGCCGCACTGCACCGCTACGACATGGAGCGCAAGCGCGACACCGTCGTGCAGCCGAGCGTCACCGCCTACGAGCTGACGCCGGACGGCCGCAAGATGCTGTACTCGACCGGCGGCGACAACTGGTTCGTCGGCTCGACCAGCGGTGGCGGCGGGGGCGGCGGCGCGGCCCCGACTCCGATGATGTCGGGCGGCGGGCGCGGGCGCCGGCCCGGCGGTGGCGACGCTCCGAGCGCGGCCCCGTCGTCATCGGCCGACGGCGGCGACCAGAGGCTCAACCTGGACGCCATCGAGGTCCGCGTCGATCCGCGACTGGAGTGGCAGCAGATCTTCGACGAGGCCTGGCGGATCAACCGCGACTTCTTCTACGACCCCAACATGCACGGCGCCGACTGGCCGGCGGTGAAGAAGAAGTACGAGGCGTTCCTGCCGCACGTCACCCACGGCGGCGACCTGTACCGGGTGATCGGCTGGATGCTCTCGGAACTCGCCGTCGGCCACAGCCGGTACACCCCCGGCGAGCGGGTCCACGAGCGCAAGACCGTCCCCGGCGGGCTGCTCGGGGCGGACTACGAGGTGGCGGACGGCCGCTACCGCATCAAGAAGGTCTACGGCGGCCTGAACTGGACGCCGACCCTGCGGTCGCCGCTGACCGCCCCGGGCGTCAACGTCAAGGAGGGCGAGTACCTGCTGGCCGTGCAGGGCCAGGAGCTGAAGCCGCCGACCAACATCCATTCGCTTTTCGAGAACACCGCCGGCAAGCTGATCGAGATCACCGTCGGCCCGACCGCGGACGGCAAGGACAGCCGCACCGTGACGGTGGAGCCGATCGCCAGCGAACTGGCCCTGCGCAACATGGACTGGGTGGAGGGCAACCGCCGCAAGGTGGAGAAGGCGACCGACGGCAAGGTGGGGTACGTCTACGTCCCGGACACGGCGGGCCAGGGGCTGGCGTACTTCAAGCGCTACTTCTTCCCGCAGGTGGACCGGGACGCGCTGATCATCGACGAGCGGTTCAACAGCGGCGGGCAGATCGCCGACTACTACATCGACCTGCTGCGCCGGCCGTTCGCCAGCTATTGGGCACCGCGGCACGGGGCGGAGTGGCGCTCGCCGAGCGCCGCGGTGTTCGGCCCGAAGGTGATGATTATCGACGAGGGGGCCGGCTCCGGCGGGGACATGCTGCCGTGGATGTTCCGCAAGTTCAAGGTCGGCCCGCTGGTCGGCAAGCGGACCTGGGGCGGGCTGGTGGGCATCAGCGGCTATCCGGTGCTGATGGACGGCGGTAGCGTGACGGCCCCGAGCTTCGCCATCTGGACGCCGGAGGACGGCTTCACGGTGGAGAACGAGGGCGTCCCGCCAGACCACGACGTGACGATGTGGCCGGCGGACGTGATCGCCGGCAAGGACCCGCAACTGGAGAAGGCGATCGAGCTGGCGCTGGCGGCGCTGAAGGAGCAGCCGCCGAAGGAGGACAAGCGCCCCGCCTACCCGAAGCGGGCGGGGAAGTAGGTTGAGCTGTTCCATTCCGGGAGCGGCCGACCGATCCGGTCGGCCGCTTACCATCGTACCCGAGCCGAACTAGACTGACCGAATTGCAGGTCGGCTACCACGGCTCGACCTGGCTGGACCGCGGAGGCATTCCCATGCAACGAATTGCCAGGGGAATTCTGGTCCTGATGCTGAGCCTGCCGGCGGTCGCCGCCGGGGGTGACAGTCAGGACAAACCGCCTACCCCGGCGGAGCAGTACAAGGCGCTGCGCAAGGAATCCGACCGGGCGTCGAGCAGCGGCGTTCCCCTGTCCGACGCAGAACGACTGAAGTTCGTCGGCCGTGCGTACAAGCACCGACACGCGATCGCACAGAAGATGCTGGAACTGGCCGAGAAATACCCCACCGATCCGGTCGCGCTGGACGCCCTGGTCCAGGCCGTCTGGCAGGTGAACACCACCCCCTGGCCGGTCGAACTCGTGGGCGAGGACAGCGCACGTCCCAGAGCCTTCGAACTCATCCAGCGCGACCACATCCGCAGCGACAAGCTCGGCCCGCTCTGCGAGCGCGTCTCCCACGGCTTCTGCAAGGAGTATGAGGCGTTCCTCCGCGCGGTGCTGGCGAAGAACCCGCACCCGAGCGTGCAGGCCGCCGCGTGCCTGTCGCTGGCACACTTCCTGAACAACCGCCTGCAACGGCTCGAACTGTGCCGGGAGCAGCCGGAGTTGGCGAAGGAGTTCGCGGGGCTGTATGGCGCGGAGTATCTCGCGGACTTGCAGCGGCTTCCAGGCGAGGGGGTCATCAAGGAAGCCGAGACACTTTTCGAGCAAGCCGCGGGGAAGTACGGCGACGTGAAACTCCCAGGCGGCGACTCGGTCGCGGAGCGGGCCAGGACGGAACTGTACGAGGTCCGCAACCTGCGCGTCGGCAAGGAGGCACCGGACATCGAGGGCGAGGACCAGGACGGCGTGCGGTTCAAACTGATCGACTACCGCGGGAAGGTGGTGTTGCTCGACTTCTGGAGCTACGTCTGACTGACTTGACGGGCTCAATGGCCCCACGAGCGGTCGCTCGTGACGAACCTGATGGGCAAGCCGTTCGCCCTCGTCGGCGTCCACATCGGCGGCGCCAACGCGAAGCAACTCAAGGGCGTGATCGAGAAGGAAAAACTAACCTGGCGGTCGTTCGTGGATGCGGGCAACGCGGGCGCGGGACCGATCGCGACGAAGTGGAACCTCTCCGCCACGCCGACGTTCTACGTGATCGACCACAAGGGCGTGATCCGTTACAGGTGGGCGGGCCCTCCGGGCGAGAAGATTCTGGACGCGGCGCTGGACAGGCTGATCAAGGCGGCGGAAGTCGATGGCAAGAATCCGCCGAGGTGACTGTGCCGCCGACCGGGACCCGTCGCGGTGAACTCCCCAGGCACTCACGGTATGATGCCCCCATGCAAACCCCTGCCCTCACTCTCCCCGGCGGCGGGCGGCTGCCGCTCGTCGGGCTGGGGCTCTGGAAGGTGCCGAAGCCCGACGCCGCGGGCCTCGTCCGCGAGGCGGTCCGCGTCGGCTACCGGCACCCGACTGCGCCTGCGACTACGGCAACGAGGCCCAGGTCGGCGACGGAATCCGCGCCGCCCTCGCCGACGGGCTGTGCCGCCGCGAGGACCTTTGGGTCACGTCCAAGCTGTGGAATACCTATCATGCCCGTGAGCACGTCCGGCCCGCTGTCGAGCGGACGCTGCGCGACCTGCAACTGGACTACCTCGACCTGTACCTGGTCCACTTCCCTATCGCCCAGGCGTTCGTCCCGTTCGAGGAGCGCTACCCGCCGGGGTGGTTCCACGACCCGGACGCGGCCGCACCACAGATGCAGTTCGCGAAAGTGCCGCTCGCCGAGACGTGGGGCGCGATGGAGGAACTGGTCCGCGCCGGGCTGGTGCGAAACATCGGCGTCTGCAACTACGGCACGGCGCTGCTCCGCGACCTGCTGAGCTATGCCGATATCAAGCCGGCGGTGCTCCAGGTCGAGATGCACCCGTACCTGACCCAGGAGAAGTTGCTGCGGTTCTGCCGCGAGAATCATATCGCGGTCACGGCGTTCTCGCCGCTCGGGGCGCAGTCGTACTTCAGTCTGAACATGGCTCAGGCCGACGAGGCGGTGCTGGACCGTGCCGTCGTCCGCGAGACGGCCCGTCGGCACGGTAAGTCGCCGGCCCAGGTGCTGTTGCGGTGGGGCGTGCAGCGCGGCACCGCCGTCGTGCCCAAGACCTCGCGTCCCGAGCGGCTGGCCGAGAACCTGGCAGTCTTCGATTTTGAACTGTCGGACGAGGAGATGCGCGAGATCGGTAGTCTCAACCGCGGCCGTCGGTTCAACGACCCCGGCGTCTTCGCCGAGGCCGCGTTCCACACCTTCTGCCCGATCTACGAGTGACCCTCACGCCCCCGTCCGCATGGCATCCGGCACCCAGTGCGTCCGGCTACCGCCGCCGGCAAACCGCTTGAGAGCCGCCGTCAGCGCGGAGATCTCCACCGGCTTGGTCAGGTGCAGGTCGAACCCAGCGTCGGCGGTCAGGCCACGATGGGATTCGCTGCCCAGGGCGGTCATCGCCACCAGCAGCAGTCGTCGGCCGGCCAGGTGCTGCCGCAGTTGCCGCGCCAGCTCGCACCCGTCCATCCCCGGCATGTTGATGTCCAGCAGGCACACGTCCGGCCGGAACACGTCGGCCAGGGCCAGGGCGGCGGCTCCGCCGTAGCTGACCTCGACCTCGCACCCGAGCATCTCCAGCAGCATGGCCATCGAGTCGGCCGAGTCGTGATAGTCGTCCACGCAGAGGACCCGCAACGGAGGATTGATCGGGATATCCATTGTCGGGGTCCTTCCGGGTATTACTCCGCAACCGGCCAGGGGCGCGTATCGACAGGCCGGACAGGTCGGGCGGGAACAACCCGTCCATAACGAGCCTGCGAAACCGCCACAAGACGGCTCACGTCGGCAGGCTTAATAAGGGGGTATTGCAAGCATCGTGCCAAGACCCTCCTGATCTTCCGATGACGTGATCCGGCACGCAGATCGGTCGCGCAACACAGCCGCACCAGAGAGCGCTTGCCGCACGGGGTGTCCAGCTCTGCCCACCCGGCGTAGGACTGGTTCCGGTTTCGATTGCTTCTGGCGAGCCGCCGACGCCAGTCGGCGGGTGGGCGCCCATCACCCGCCGACTGGCGTCGGCGGCTCGCGACCGAGTACCGAATACGAGACTAGCAACCGATAAACGACGGCACCCGCCGGGATACGCATTCCCGGCGGGTGCCGTTGCGGACTCGATGTCGGGGTCAGGTCAGCCGGCCAAGGTCCGTCGCTCCCTCCTTCACGGCCGTCGGATGGCCGGGGCTGCGCTCGTTGCCGGGCTTCGGGTCGGCCGTGCCGCCGCGGGACTCGGGACCAGCCGGGTCGAGCGGCGTCGGCAGCGGCGCCTCGTCCGGTCGGGTCATGAGCTGGTCCTTCGTGGGCGGCTGGTCCGGTGTCTTCGGGTCGGTCATCGCGGTCCCTCCGGTTACGGATGCAGACGGGCGTTGCACGATCGGTGCCAATCTCGCCTCCCCCGGCCGTCGCTGTATAGAACGGACCTCACCGGCGCCGTGAACCGCGCCTGGTCTTCCGTATTCGGGGTACACCATGAACGGCTTGACGATCCGCCGCGACGACTGCGCCCTGGACTTCCTCTCCCTGGGGGCGCTGGTCCACCGGCTCGACCCGGGGCTGATCCCGTTCCGCAAGGCCCGCTCCCTGGACGTCCACGTCTCCGGCGGCGAGTACAACGTCGCGGCCAACCTCTCGGACTGCTTCGGGCTGAAGACCGGCGTCGCCACGGCGATGGTGGACTACGGCATCGGCGAGTTGGTCCAGGCCAGGGTCCGCGAGACCGGCGTCACCGCGTTCTACAAGTGGTTCGAACACGACGGCGTCCGCGGGCCGAACCTCGCCACCGTCTACAGCGACCGCGGCCACGGCGTCCGCGCGCCGGTCGTCTTCTACAACCGGGCCAACGAGGCCGGGGCGCTCTTGAAGCCCGGCGACGTCGACTGGGCGAAGATCTTCGCCGGCGGCGTGCGGTGGTTCCACTCCGGTGGCATCTTCGCCGCCATCTCGGAGACGACGTCCGAGCTGATCCTGGAGGGAATGAAGGCCGCGAAGGCGGCCGGCGCGGTCGTCTCCTTCGACCTGAACTTCCGGGCCAAGCTGTGGGCGTCGGTCGGCGGCCCCGCGAAGGCCGTGGAGGTACTCCGCAAGATCGCCTCCCACGTGGACTTCCTCGTCGGCAACGAGGAGGACCTCCAGAAGGGGCTCGGCGTCAAGGGCCCGGAGGTCACGGCCAAGGCCGAGTCGAAGCTCGACCCGGAGGTGTTCTTCGGGATGATCGACCGGACGGTGGCCGAGTTCCCGAACGTCAAGGCGGTGGCCACGACGCTGCGGGAGGTCCACTCGACCAACCGCCACGACTGGGCCGCGGTGCTGTGGCTGGGCGGGAAGAAGTTCGTCAGCCCGACCTGCCAGCTCGACGTGGTGGACCGGATCGGCGGCGGCGACGGGTTCGCGTCGGGCGTCATCTACGGGCTGATCGCCGGCCGGCCGCCGGAGGAGGCGCTGCGGCTGGGCTGGGCGCACGGGGCGCTGCTGACGACGTTCCCCGGCGACGTGACGATGGCTCGGCTGAGCGAGGTCGAGGCGCTGGCCAAGGGCGGCTCCGCCCGGGTACAGAGGTAGCCTTGCCCGTGCCCGTGCCCGTGCCCGTGCCCGACTTTCTTCCCTGAATCGGGCACGGGAAAAAAATGTCGGGTTCCGGGCCGCGATCTCGATTGCGCGATCGAGTGCGGCGTTCGCCCGCACCCGATACCCGGAGACCGCGCGCATGAGCACCGCCCACGTCGAATACCCCCCCGCTTTCGCCCTATGTAAGCGGTGGGTGGCGACTTACACCGAATTCGTTAGCCTCGTGAATACCGTCCGGTCCGGCACCTTGCGTGGCGAGTCCCTCGGCCTGCTGCCCGACCTGGTCCGGGACCGGGCGGCCCAACTGACCGACCTGGCCGATCACCTGACGGCACTGGGCTACCGGCCCCACGAGCGGTTCGCCGGCGCGGAGTCCAAGCTGTGGAGCGAGACCCTCAAGCTGGCGGGAACTCAGATGTTGCACACCCCGCCGGCCGACGCCCCACTCGGGCAGGTCGCCGCGGGCGTCGAGCGGATGCGGGACGCCTGGAAGCGGTTCGCCGGGTTCGTGGCCGAGTTGCCCGAGGACTTCCTCGGCCACCTGCCGGTGCTCAACCCGCAGTACCTATACAGCCTGGAGGGTATCCTTTGGCTGATGGGTACGCGGCGCCAGCCGACCCCCGACGGCGTTCGGCCCGACCTCATCGTCTAGTTGCCGCGCCAGCGCCCGCGCGGTCCGCTCGTCGTCCGCGGTCCACTCCGGCCGGGGGCCGGGGCGGACCCCGCGCGCCCGCAGCCAGCCGGCCAGCGCCTGCGGCCCGGACCCGAGTTGCATCACCCGGCGGACAGCCGGTAGGAACGCCCGCCCGCCTGCTTCGCACGTCGTAGAACTCATACGCCACCTGTTGGTTCGGTTTGTGGGGACTCCCGCCTGACTCGCCGGGGGGATCACCTCGGGTCCACCCAGTAGGTCGCGACATTCGACGACTGACCGGCCGCGTCACTGGTGACCGCCGTCGCGTTGCCGACGTCCGTACCGTCGGTCCTCAGCGTCAGGGACATCGAGAACGACCCGTCCGCGTTGGTCGTGGCAGTCTGTCCTTCGGCCGACGGGAGCCCGCCCAGGCCGACCCCCAGTCCGCCCGGTGCCTCGTCGATCACCCGGCCGCTGAACCGGTACAGGTCCGCCTCGATCTTGACGACCACGAAGTCCACGATCACCGGCGGCTCATCAGCGACGGGGGGCTCCTCGTGGCGGAACCCGGACAGGTAGGCGGCCGTCGCGTCCCAGGAGGTGTTGCTGAGCCACTCGGCCCCGGACGCGGCTAGGGCACTCGGGGCGGCCCGGTCGTCGAGAGATGTGAGGGACAGGCGGGTGCGGAGGCCCGCGGCCGGCCGGTCGGGCCAGCGCCACTGGTCGAACAGGGGCATGAGTCACCGTGGGTAGGGGGGCGATGGGTCAGAACTGGGCCGAACCGCGAACGAAACGGGAGCAGCCCCGGCGGCCCGTACCGGGACTATCGAGGGGAACAGTTACAACCCGTCACGAAAACAGCCCGCCGGCGGGGCGAGTGAGGTCAGGAGCCGGCGGGTTCTACCAGCCATTCGTCGGTGTCCGGCTCCACCGGGCCGGGGGTCATTTCGAGGATTTGCCGGAACTCGGGGTCGTTGCCCAGACGGGGGCGGAAGACAGCATCGCGGGCGAACCGGTCCGGGCTCATCCCCTTGCGAACGGCCAGCACCAGGCACCGGATCGCCCGCACCCGCAAGTCGGGGTCGAGGGGAGTGTTCACCGCGTAGATCGAGGCCGCCAGGTGCAGCATCCAGGCGGACGCGGGGCCGGTGCCCAGGACCGCGTCGATGGCGGCGACGCAGGCGGGATCGGTGTTCTTCAGGCCCTGCTTCTGCATGGTCCGATACCGCGCGACCGCGAGGTTGTACCGGGCCGGCCGCAACTGCGGCGCCTGTCGCAGCGCCTCCTCCAGGTGCGGGATCGCCTGCTCGGGCTGGCCGGATTCGGCCAGGCTGTACCCGAGGTTGTTCAGGAAGGCCGGCTCGGCCATCCCCTTCTCGAACACCATCCGGCCGACGGCCGCCGCCGACTCATGCTGGTGCATGCGGCCCAGGCAGTACGCCATGTACGCGACCGCCCGCGGCCGCGGCTCCAGCCGGTTGGAAGTGGTGAAGTCGCTCAGCGCCGAGGGGAACATCCCCTGGCGGAGGAAGGCCAGCCCGTGGTCGAAGAACTCCGCGGCCGTCACCGGCTCCCGGGCCGCCGGCGCGGCCGGAGCAGCCGGAGCGGCCGGATCCGGCTTCAGCACCAAGCCCACCCCCGCCAGCCCGACGGTAACACACGCCAGCGCTGCCCACCCGCGCCGCCGCCACCGTACCCCGCGATCGCGCACCGCCCGAAGATATCGGTGCAACTCTCCCGCGGCCGCGGCCGCCTCCGGGCGGTCGGCCGGGTCGGCGGCCAGGCACCGCTCGACCACCCGGGCGACCGCAACCGGCACCGCCGGGGCCAGGCTCCGCACCCGCACCGGACCAGACCGCCGGGCCAGCAACCCGGCCGCCGCGGCGGCCGCCTCCCTCTCCTTCGGCGGGTCCGCCGGCAGCCGACCGGTCAACAACTCGAACACCGTGGCCCCGAACGCGTACACGTCCGCCTTCGCCGCGCTGAGGCCGGCAGCCCGCTTGCCCCCGGCCACCACCCGCAACAACTCCGGGGCCATGTACGGCAGCGTCCCGCCGGGCACCCCGGCCGGCAGGTCGCCAGCCACGGACAGGTTGAAGTCAATCAGGTACGGCCGGCCGCCCGGACCGAGCACCACGTTCGACGGTTTCAGGTCGCCGTGCGCCACCCCGGACCGGTGCAGGTACGCCAGCGCGTCGGCGACGCGCTCCGCCACCGCCGCCACCCCGACGTGGTACGGCTCCCCGGCCCGGAGGACTGTCGGCCCGTCGTCGGCCACCGAGCCGGCCGGGTCGATCGCCGCGAGCAGCGCGTCCGTGGTCGCGGGCGGACTCGCCGCAAACGCCGCCTCGCGCGCCTCGTCCAGTGTGACGGTTCCGACCAGCGGCATGCACACCGCCGACAGCCCGCCGATCGTCCGCGCCCAGTACACGTCGATGACGTTCGGGTGTCGCAGCCCGCCGATCACCTGTGCCTCGGCCGACCGACCGGTCGATAGCTTCAACACGCACGGCCGGCCGGTCTGCGGGTCGAACGCCGCGTACGCCCGGCCGAATGCCCCGCGGCCCAACTCGCCGACCAGTTCCAGCCCCTCGACGGTCTCGCCGGCGGCCGGCCACTTGACGGCCGGGGCGTCAAGCAAACCGGGGTGATCGGCCAGCAACTGGTGCGCGTCGATCACCTTGCGCAGGCTGCCGCGGTACGACCCGAACCGGGCGCAGAACGACCCGGGGTCCGGGGCCGCCCCGGCCTCCTCGCGCAGACAGTACTCCTCGTAGGCGAGGTCGAGGACGATCGACTTGTGCCCGACCAAACCGCTATGATCGCTCAGCGCCGCGGCCGCGTCCGGGTCGATGTCCCCCCCGCGCCACTGCCGCTTGATGTCGGCGGCCAACCGGAGGGCGTCCGGCGGGGCGAGGCGGAGACTGTCCTGGGTCGGGGTCATGCGTGTGGCCTCACCCGCAGAGGTCCTTGAGCCGACGGACGATCCGCTCGACCGTCCGAACGCTGACGTTGAGCATGGCCGCCACCTCCTTGTGGGTGTGGCCGTCCCGCAACCGCTCCAGCACGACCCGGTGCCCCGGCGGTAGCCGCCGCACCAGGTCCGCCCACCGCTCGCCGGCCACCGCCACCTGACTCGGGGTCGGGTCCCGCCCGGCCGGCCCGGTCGCGGTCCCGGTACTTTGCGGCAGCGCCTCCTCCCGCGTGATGTCGTTCTTGCGAGTGGCGAACCGCTGGCGGAACACCTCCACCACCTTGTTACGGGCGACCCGGCAGAGGAACCCGACCAGCGCGTCCTGATCGGCGAACCGGTTCCGGTCCGGCCCCAGAGCGAGGAATGACGCCCACACGTCCTGTACGAAGTCGAGCGAGTCGTAGTGCGTGCGGAGACGGTCGTGCAGTCGTCGGCGGACCGCGGCCCGGACCGCGTCGCCGTACCGCGTCAGAAGCTCATCATACGCCCCGGGCTCGCCCGCACGCACACGGTCCATCAGGGCCCCGAAGTCGGTCGGCTCGCTCACGCCTCCTCCAACTTTCCGCGCCTACATTTCCTCGTTCCCACGCAGAGCGTGGGAACGCACGGCCGCGACGCTCTGCGTCGCGAGTTACTCCCGGCAGGTCCGCTCGCGGGTCGTCGGCCAGGCTCGCCGGTGTGCTCAGGCCGCGACGCGGAGCGTCGCCCCCGTGCGTTCCCACGCGGAGCGTGGGAACGAGGAGCGTCGGCCTGACCGCTCGCGCCACCGCCGGGTGGGTTTCCGATCGGAGCGGTTCGTCGTATGATCTTCCGCCCGGCGGCGACATTCAAGGGGTTGTATCTATGTACGCGCTGTCCGATACAACCGTCCGAACGCCGGACTACCATTGGGATGCGACGGCCGCCGGACGACGCCGGTCTGCCGGCGTGAGGATGCCATCACCATCGGGCCGCCCGGGGCCCCAACACCACGGAATCGAGGGACCGACGCGATGACCAACCCGCTCGCCCTGGCGCTAGCCATGCTGGCCACCGCCCCGGCCGCCGGGGGGCCGCTGGCCACCGGGCTGAAGGCACCAACCGCCGCGGCCGTCGGCCTCAACGGTAAAGTCTATGTCACAACCGCCGGCGAGCCTGGCAAGGCCGGCGACGGGGCCGTCCTGACGCTGGCAGACGACAAGCCGGCCCCGTTCGCCTCGGGGCTCGACGACCCGACCGCGGTCGCCGCCTTCCAGAAGTGGCTGTTCGTCGCCGACCGCGACCGCGTCGTGCGGCTCGACGCCGCCGGCAAACCCCAGGTGTTCGCCGGACCGGACGCCTTCCCGACCCCGCCGAAGGCCCTCACTGGCGTGACCGTGGACCCGGAGAGCGGCACCGTCTTCGTGAGCGACGCGGGCGGTACGGTCTACCGGATCGGCCAGCGCAACGGCAAGGCCAACGGCGTCGCCGCGGTCGCGGACGCGAAGCGGGTTCCCGGGCTGCAGACACCGGCCGCGCTGGCGATGGACGGCGCCTCGCACCTGCTGGTCGCCGACTCCGGGACCGGCACGGTCCACCGGGTGAAGCTCGCCGACGGGTCGGCCGAGAAGGTGGCCGACGGCCTCGGCTCCGCCTCCGGGCTGGCGTGGGATCACTTCGGCCGGCTGTACGTCGCCGACCGCAAGGGCGGCAAGGTGTACGGCGTCGCCCGCCCCGGCGCCCGGCCGGCGGTCATCGCCGACGGGGTGGACGCGGCCGGACTGTGCTACGACCCGGCAACCCGGCGGCTGCTGATCGTGGACGACAAGGCCGGGACCGTCGCCGCGGTGCCGGCGACCGTTCCCGGAGCCGAGGTAGACGAGACGCCGCTGCCGGTGCAAACCGCGCTGGCCTTCCCCAACCTGAAGTGGACCGGCTGGTCGCCGGAGACGCCCGACGGCAAGTCGAACGTCTTCCGGCCGATCGTCCTGACCCACGCCGGCGACGGCTCGAACCGCGTCTTCCTCGCCACCCAACACGGCGTGATCCACGTCTTCCCGAACGACCAGGACGCGAAGGAGACGAAGGTCTTCCTCGACCTGACCGACCGGGTCCGTTACGACGACAAGACCAACGAGGAGGGGTTCCTCGGCCTGGCGTTCTCCCCGCGCTACAAGGAGACCGGCGAGTTCTTCGTCTTCTACACCCCGAAGAAGGAGAAACTGGTCAACGTGGTCAGCCGGTTCCGGGTGAGCAAGAGCGACCCGGACAAAGCCGACCCGGCCTCGGAGGAGGAGGTGCTGCGGTTCAAGAAGCCGTTCTGGAACCACGACGGTGGCACGATCGCGTTCGGCCCGGACGGGATGCTGTACGTCACGCACGGCGACGGCGGGGCGGCCAACGACCCGTTCGACAACGGCCAGAACCTGAACAGCCTGCTGGGCAAGGTGCTCCGCATCGACATCGGCCGCAAGGAGAATGGCCAGAACTACGCGGTCCCGAAGGACAACCCGTTCGTCGGGACCAAGGGCGCCCGCCCGGAGGTGTGGGCTTACGGACTGCGGAACATCTGGCGGATGGCGTTCGACCGCAAGACCGGAACGCTCTGGGCCGCCGACGTGGGCCAGAACCTGTGGGAGGAGATCGACCTCATCGAGCGTGGCGGCAACTACGGCTGGAACCGCCGCGAGGGGCTGCACCCGTTCGGCCCCAAGGGGACCGGTGCGAAGAAGGAGTTGATTGACCCGATCTGGGAGTACCACCACGACGTGGGCAAGTCGGTCACCGGCGGCGCGGTGTACCGCGGCGGCCGGCTGCCGGAGTTGGAGGGGCACTACCTCTACGGCGACTACGTCACGACGAAGATCTGGGCCATGAAGTACGACGACGCGAAGGGCCGGGTGGTGGCGAACCGCCCGATCCCGGACCGCGGCCGGCCGATCCTCTCCTTCGGCGAGGACGAGCGGGGCGAGGTCTATCTGTTAACGACAGCCACGGATGGGAAGGGCATCTTCTGGTTCACCAAGTAACCACCCGTTCCCACGCTCTTGGGAACGAGTGGCAAGGTTTCCGACCCGCACCCGGACATGAACGCTTGACATCCACTGTTCTGAACTTATGGACACTACAGAGAAGTGAGTGCCCTCGAACGCTCGGCCAGGGAACAGATTACCACATTGCCACTCCCGAAGTGGCAATCTGCCCCATGAACTCCCGCCGGTTGAGGCGGAGAATGAAAACCGCGGGCAAGGTTGCCACATTGCCACCTCCGCAGTGGCAACCTTGGCCACCTAGCCCCCGGCGGTAGGCCGATACCCGACGCACTCGATCACCCACCGTGCTGAAAGGAACTCCCCATGATGCGGGACCGACGCTCGATGTGGCTCACCCTCGCCGCCCTAGTCCTGCTCGCCGGACCGGCCGCGGCGCAAGACAAGGGCGACTGGGTTTCCCTTTTCAACGGCAAGGACCTCACCGGCTGGACGCCGAAGATCAAGGGCTACGAACTCGGCGACAACCACGCCGATACCTTCCGGGTCGAGGACGGCGTGCTGAAGGTCGGCTACGACAAGTATCCGGCGTTCGCCAACAAGTTCGGCCACCTGTTCTACAAGGAGCCGTTCTCGCACTACGTCCTGCGGGTCGAGTACCGCTTCGTCGGCGAGCAGGCGAAGGGCGGCCCCGGCTGGGCGATCCGCAACAGCGGCGTGATGTTCCACTGCCAGCCGCCGAAGTCGATGCGCAAGGACCAGGATTTCCCGGTCTCGATCGAGGCACAATTCCTCGGCGGCACCGGCAAGGGGGAGCGCTCGACGCTCAACGTCTGCACGCCAGGCACCAACATCGTGATGGGTGGGAAGCTCATCACCCAGCACTGCAACAGTTCGAAGTCGAAGACCTACAACGGCGACCAGTGGGTGACGGCCGAGATGGAAGTCCACGGCGGCGAGAAGATCGTCCACCGGGTTAACGGCGAGGCGGTGCTGGAGTACGAGAAGCCGCAACTCGACCCGAAGGACGCGGACGGCAAGGCGCTCATCAAGGACGGGCAACTGATCCTGGAGGGCGGCTACATCGCCTTGCAGGCCGAGAGTCACCCGGTCGAGTTCCGCAAGGTCGAGGTCAAGGTGTTGAAGAAGTGACCACCCTGCTCCGGCGGGGCCGTGTGCCCCGCCGGGCCCGGCGATGGCTCAGGCCGCGGTGGCGAGGAGGACGCGGGTGACCGGCCCCTTCTGGATGTCTGCGCGGACCTTTTGGGTCAGGTGGAGGACGTAGGCGGCGTCACGCAGGATCTTTTCGGCGGCCTTGCGGTCGGCCGAAACCTGGGTGGTATGGGGACGACGCGGTTCGGTGCAAACCTGGGTCATTTCCGTGACTCCGTGCTTCGTTCGGGAACGATCTACACCAATGCACCCCCCGTGCCAAACCACGCCGGACCGCGCACGATTCGCCGTGCCGGCCTGCAATCGCAGGGCAATCCGTGGTTGGAGGCGGTCCGAGGGTCGGCGAGCGGTGCCGCAGAAGTTGCCGAACCGGTTGAAACATCTTCCACTTGAGGGAAAGCGTACAAACCGGGCCGCCGTCATTGCCCCTTCTTCGGCGGCTTCTGCGAACCGCCGTAGTACGGGTAACGGTCGAACCGGTCCGCCTCGCCCAGCACGCGCGGGTCCTTGGTCGCCTTCAACTCCGCCATGAGCTTCTCCCGCAACTCGCCCTGTGTCTTCGCGTACTCCGGCCGGTCGGCGACGTTGGTGAGCTGGTCCGGGTCCTTTCGCAGGTCGTACAGTTCCTCGCCCGGCCGCTTCGCGAACGCGAGGTCGTAGTACCGCTTCACCGCCGGGTCGTCCTTGTGCTCGATCAGGAACGTCTTGGTCGGGCCGTTGTCGGTGTCAGCGAACGAGTTGGCGATTTGTGCCTTCGATGCGTCCGGGATGCCGTTGGGCCAGAGGTCCGGCTTGAAGTTGCGGATGTACAAGTAGTCCGCGGTGCGGATCGCCCGGCCGGGGTAGCCGCTGAGGTTGCCCTTCTCCTGCGACGGGACGTGCCGCTCCTTGCCGTAGAGGACGTGGTCGCGCGCCGGGTCCACCCGGCCGGACTTCCCGGAGGTCAGCACGCCCGTCAGGCTGCTGCCGGTCATGTCGTCGGGCACCTTCACGCCGGCCGCGTCGAGGAACGTCGGGGCCAGGTCGGTCAGGCTGACGAAGTCGTCCACCGTGCGGCCGCCCTTGACCTTCGCGCCCCAGCGGACCGCCAGCGGCACCCGGCAGCCGAGGTCGTACAGATTGCTCTTGCCGCGCGGGAACGGCATCCCGTGGTCGCCGGTGATCACGACGATCGTGTTGTCCAGTTCGCCGGTCTCCTTCAGGAGCGTCAGCGCCTCGCCCAGTTCGCGGTCGAAGCGCTGCACCTCGAACAGGTAGTCCGCCACGTCGTCGCGGACGGTCTCGTGGTCCGGGAAGCAACCGGGCAGCCTGACCTTCGCCGGGTCGATGCCGCTCTTGCGGCCGGACTGCCAGTCGTAGGGCCGGTGCGGGTCGGGGCTGCCGAACCAGAAGCAGAACGGCGTGCCCTTCGGGCGCGCCTTCAGGAACGTGCCGAAGTCCTTGAATGTCGGCCCGGCCGGGTTCTGCTTGCGGCCGCCCGGCGGGAGCTGGCCCGGTCCCCACGCCTTGCGGCTGTGGCCGATGGCATAGCCCGCGTCGCGCAGCAACTCGGGGTACGTCTGGAACTTCGTCTGGAGGGTACTCCACAGGTTGGCGCTCTCTTCGAGCCGCCAGTGGAACTGCCCGGTGAGCAGCGCCGAGCGGGACGGCGTACAGGACGGCGAGGAGACGAACGCGTGGGTGAACAGCACGCCTTCGCGGACGATGCGGTCGAAGGTCGGCGTCTTCGCGGCCGGGTCGCCGTAGGCGCCGGCGTGCGGGTAGCCCCAGTCGTCGGCGATGGCAAAGAAGACGTTCGGGCGGTCGGCCGCGGTCAGTCGCGAGACGCAGCCGAGCGCGGCGAGTGCCACGATCAGGAGTCGGGTCCGCATGGCGGGCCTCCGGGTGAGGTTCGGACATGGTATCCGGTCGCCGCGGCCGGTGCGACTATCATGAACGCATCGCATCGCATGAACCTGAGAGGTCAGACCGATGGCCCGCGATCGCAACGGGCGGCAGGACAAGCCCAAGCCGGAGATGATTCAGGAGGTGCTGGATGAGAAGCCGGACCTGTCCACCCGGCGGGTGCAGGCGGCGGTCTTCGAGCGCTACGGCGGCGAGGTGACGCCGCGCGAGGTCTCCCAGGCCCGCCGCAAGCTGCGGCAGGCGCTGGCCGCCCCGCCGGACGAGGGCCCGCCGCCGGCCGAGGAGCCTGCTCCGAAGCCGCCTCGCAAGCGACCGGCTCGCGTCAAGAAGAAGCGAGCCGCGCCGCCCGTGGACGCCGCCGCCGGCGCGAACGTGACGCTGCCGCAGTTATCGGCGATCCTCGCGGTAGCCGAGCAGGCCGGCGGCCTGCGCCGGCTCGGGGAGGCGGTCCGCACGGTGGTGCTCCTCCGCGAGCAGGTCGGCGACGTGGACGACCGCCAACTCGCCGCGGCACTGGACTTCCTGGGGCGGGTTACTCGCAAGGGGTAGCCGGCCACGTCCCCTTTATCCGCTCGTAGTCGTCGGGCGTGTCCAGGTCGGACAGCACGCCGGCGCTCGCCACCAGGACCTCCACCGTCGCCGCGGACCGCAGTAGTGCGTTGATCCCCTGACCCGCTGGGATGCGCGGCACCTCGGCGGCGAGCCGCCACGGGATCAGCGTCGGGTGGCCGCGCTTCCCGCCGTGAACCGGCACCGCAACCTGACCGGGACTCGCCCGATAACTCTCGCACAACCGGCGGACGGTGTCCGCCATCACAGCCGGGTGGTCCGCCGGGGCGAGCAGCCAGCCGTCCGGCTGCGGCTGCACGTTCTCCGCGATCCAGCGCAGGCCGTGCTCGATCGTCGCCCGCATGTCGGCGGTCAGCACCGGGAGTTGCAGCACATCCGCCCCGGCGGCGTTGGCGATGGCTGCCAGTTCGGGGACGTGCGGGCCGATCACCACGACCACGCGGTCCGCGCCGCCCTCCCGCAGCGCGGTGACGAGGTGACCGAGGACCGTCCCGCCGCCCAGCGGCAGCGCCAGCTTTGGCCGGCCCATCCGCGTGCTGTGGCCGCACGCTGGCACGATTGCGACGATCACCCCGACACCCCGTCCGGGGCCAGCGGCATCGACCGCAGCCGCTGGCCGGTTACGCGAAAGATCGCGTTGCCGACCGCCGGCGCGACCGCGATGATCGGCGTCTCGCCGGCCCCCTCCGACGGCAGGTCCTTGCGGTCAACGAGTACCGTCTCCAGCACCGGAACATCCCGGAACCGCGGCACACGGTAGTCGGTCAGGTTGGCGTTGAGGATCTTGCCATCCTTGAAGTCGATCTCCTCGAAGAGCGCGCCGCCAAGGCCCATCACCACGCAGCCTTCAACCTGGTTGGTCAGGTGGTCGGGGTTGAGGACCGCCCCGCACTCGAACGCGGTCACGACCCGCACCACCCGGACCTGCCCCTTCGCCACCTCGACCTCGGCGACGCTCGCCACGTAGCTCCCCTTCTCGGTCCCGCAGGCGAGGCCGAACCCGCGACCCGGCGCGGGCTTCTCCCGGCCCCAGCCGAACCGCTTTGCGGCCGCTTCCAGCACCGCGCGCAGCCGGTCGTTGCGGAGGTTCTTGAGGCGGAACTCCAACGGGTCGAGGCCGACGGCGTCGGCCAGTTCGTCCATGACCGACTCGCGGGCGAAGCAGTTGGCGGTCGAGGCCAGCGCCCGGTACGACCCCTGTCGCAGCGGTGAGTCCGTCGAATGAAATTCGGTCCGGCGGTTGGGCACCACGTACGGCGTGGCGAGCGCGGAGCCGCCGGAGTTGTAGTTGTGCGCCTCCCAGGCGGTCAGCGAGCCGTCGGCCCGCGCGCCGGCGGTGATGTCGATCACCCCGGCCGGGCGGAAGTACGCCCAGGTGAACTCCTCCTCCCGAGTCCAGACCAGCTTGACCGGCTTGCCGGCGGCCTTCGCCAGCCGGGCCGCCTCGACCGCCACCTCGCCGGAGTGCTTGCCGCCGTAGCCGGAGCCCATGTCCGGCACGACCACCCGTACCCGGTCGTCGGGGACGTTGAAGGCCCGGGCCAGTTCACCGCGGACGCGGAAGGGCATCTGCGTGCCGGTCCAGACAGTGAGCTTACCATCTATCCACTCCGCGACGGCGGTCCGCGGCTCCAGCGGGGTGTGGGCGATGTAGGCCACCGTGTAGGTCGCCTTCACCGTCTTGTCCGCGGACTTCAGGCCCGCCTCGATCGAGCCTTCGTTGCCGCCGCCCTTTCCCCCGCGGCCACCCCCGCCGCCACCGGGACGGGCCTTCTCCTTGAGGTGCTTGAACAGGTCCGCGGCGGACACCTGCGGCGTCGTTTGCCACTCGGCCTTGATGGCGGCGACCGCCTCGGTCGCGGCGTGCGCGGTCGGGGCGACCCCGCCGACGAAAACTCCGTCGCGGACCACCTTCACGTCAGCACGGCTCTCGGCTGCCTTCGCGTCGAGGGATGTCAGCTTCGCCTGGAACGCCGGCGGCCGCAGCACCTTGCCGAAGAGCATCCCCTCGCGGCGGACGTCGGAGGCGTACTGGTGGGAGCCGGTGACGAACGCCCGGCCGTCTGCCTTCGGCGCGGATTGGCCGGCGACGGTCCACTTCGCGGGGGGCGTGGTCGGCACCTCCGCGGCGACGGCCTTCGCCAGCTTCTTGCCCTCGGTGAGCTGGCCGAAGGTGAACGACTTGCCACCCGGCCCGCTCACCTTACCGTCCGCGACGGTGAGTGAGCCGCGGTCGAGCTTCGCCTTCTCCGCCGCCAGGTCGAGCAGCGCCTCGCGGGCCGTGGCCGCCACCCGGCGGAGCTGGCTCGCGGTCTGCGGCGTCGTCCGACTGCCGGCGGTGCCGCCGTCATCGGGCACCACCGCCGTGTCGGCCATCACGAGGCGGATCGAAGCGAGCGGCACCCGCAGTTCCTCGGCGACGACCTGCGCCAGCGACGTGCGGATGTTCTGGCCGATCTCGACCTTGCCGGTGTACACGGTGATCTTGCTATCTTCGCCGATGTGCAGCCACGCGGCGACCTCCCGCGGCCCGCCGCCACCTCGGCCGCCCCGTTGCTGGGCGTCCGCGTCCCGACAGACCAGCAACGCCACCGCCAGCCCGGCCCCGGCGATGCGGAAGAACTCCCGCCGGTCCGTCTCCCAGGTCGGCGACTCGAACAGTTCGTAGCGTTCCGGCTCGGTGAAGTCGAGGAAGGCGTTCACTTCGCACCTCCCTTCATGACCTTCGCGGCCATCTCGACGGCGGTCACGATTCGCTGGTAGGCGCCACAGCGGCAGATGGTGCCGTTCATGCCGCGGGCGATCTCGTCGCGGGTCGGATTGGGGTTCTCCTCAAGGAGAGTGAGCGCGGAGAGGATCATGCCCGGCGTGCAGTACCCGCACTGGAGCGCCCCGGCCTCCAGGAACGCCTCCTGAAGCGGGTGCAGCTTCTCGCCGTCGGCCAGCCCCTCGATGGTGCGGACTGGCTTGCCGGCGGCGGCTTCCACCTTGGTGACGCAGGACCGCACCCGGCGGCCGTCGAGGATCACCGTGCAAGCGCCGCACTGCCCCTCGCCGCAGCCGTACTTCGCCCCGGTCAAGGCGAGGTCGTCGCGCAGCACGCTCAGCAGGCTGCGCTCCGGGTCGGCGTCGAGGTCGCGGCGCTGGCCGTTGACCTGGAGTTGGGTGACGTTCGGCATGGGTTGCGGTCCCCCGGTGAGATGGGCGACTCCACCGGGTACGGTAACGCCGAACCGGCCGCGAGACGATTACAAATCCCAAATCCCAAGCACCAAATCCCAAACAAACCCGTCTGGTTTGTTTGGGATTTGGTGCTTGGGATTTGGGATTTACCGCCGTCTAGGCGGTCGTCACTGGGACCGGGGCCGGGCGGGTGCGGAACAGCCACCGCAGCAGCCGGTAGCCGACGAACGCCACCACCGCCCACGGCAGCACCACGCACAGCCCGAACACCACCCACGTCACGCTCGTCAGCAGCACCGAGGCGCTGTACGAAAGCCCCTTGCGCACCTGCGGCCAGAGGCCGTCGTCCGCGGCGACGATCTGCTCCTCGTTCGAGATCGTCACGTCGATGCGGGCGGTCGCGAACCGGCCGTCCACCGCCTGCGGGTCGCGGATGGACTGGTACGCCCGCACCTTGCCGGACTGCTTGAACTGCTCCACGATGCTCCCCGCCACCGCCAGCGGAACCTCGTAGACCAGGTGCGCCGTCACCCGGCCGTTGCGGTCGCGCTCGGACTTCGCGTCGAGCTGCCGGCCCTTCGCCTCGCCCACCTGGGCGGCAAACACCGCCGTCGTCTGGTCCACGTTGGCCACCTCGACCGCCAGGGTCGTCACCTCGCGCGGCCCCAGCCGGCTCGCGGAGAGCAACGACACCCGGTAAAGAACCTTCGCGTCAGAGACGCCGGACGCCTCCGGAGCGCGGGCGACCTGCCGGGACCCGACCTCGCCCACCGCTTCCAGCGCCGCGCGGACGGCTGGCTCCTCGGCCCGGCGGACCTCGAAGTCGAGCTGCGCCGTGATGTCCTTGCGGTCCTGCTCGTTGAGCTGCGCCGTGACCACCCGGCCCTTCGCCTTCTCGACCGCGTCCCGCATCGAGTTGTACGCCGCCGGCACGTCCGCAGCGGCGACCTGCATCGTCGCCGTCTCGCGCGGCTGGATGCGGCTCGCGGAGAGCAGCGTCACCCGGTAGAGCACCTTCGTGTCGGTGACGCTGTCCGACTCCGGGGCGCGCGTGACTTGCCGGGACGCCACGTCGCCGGCGGCCTCCAGGGCGGCGCGGACGGCCCCCTCGTCGGTGCGGCGGACGTCGAAGTCGAGCTGCGCGGTGACGTTCTGCGGGTCCTGTTCGCTGAGCTGAGCGTTGAGGACTCGGCCCTTCGCCTTCTCCACCGCCTCACGCAGGGTGGCGTAAGCCGCGGGCACCGCGGGCACGGCGACCTGCATGGTCGTCGTCTCGCGCGGGGCGATGTTGGCCAGGTTGTAAAGCTGCACCAGGAAGGCCGTGTCGCCGCGCTTCACCTTGGCGTCCCTGGGCACGGTGCCGCCCTCGGCCTGCTGCACCCGGTCGATCTCCAGCCGGGCGACCTTGCCCAGTTGCCGCAGCCGGTCACGCATCGGGCCGGCCGCCTCCGGGACCAGCTCGAAGTGCAACGTCGCGTTGAACTGCCCGGCCGCGAGTTGCTTCAACTCGGACTTGGTGACGCGGCCCTTCGCTTCGAGTACCGCGGTCAGCACCGTCTGGAACGCCTTGTCAACGTCCTCGACCTCGACGCCGGCCTGAACGCGCTCGCTCTCGGTGACGCCGACCGCGGTGCGGATCTCCTTCTCGGCGAGGGTGACGGTCAGGGTGGAGAGCGACGCGAGGTTGCCCATGTAGCGGATCTCGCCCTCGAACTCCTCGATCTTGGTCCGCCAGGTGCCCAGCTCGCGCTCGGCCTCCAGCAGTTGTTTGATCTCGCCCTTGCCCTCCTTGATGATCTGGATGAGCCGCTCCTCCATCGTGCGGGCCGCCTTTAGCCGGCTCTCCAGGTCGGTGTAGTGCTTGGTGACGTCCTGGCTGCCGATGCGGACGCCCTTGATCTCGCCCTGCTGGCCGAGTTCCTTGCGCAGGTCGAGGACGAGCGCGTCGAGGTGTTCGGGCGGGGTGCGGACGGTGATCGCGCCCTTGACCTTGCCGTTGGGCAGCTTCTCGCTGTTGACGGTGGCGACGAACGCCCCGTTGATGGCGGTGACGAGCTTCGTGACCGTGGCGACGGCGGCGTCGAACGAGTTGACCTCGAACTCCATGTCGCCGGAGCGGATGACGATTCGCCGGCTCGCCTGCGGCGGCGGGTCCTTCGCCGGCGGCTGAACCTGCGCGGCCTTCTCCCCGGGCTTCTGGGCGTCGTCGGGCTTCGGCTGTCCGCCCGCCTGTTCGTCCTTCTTGCCCTGACCCTGTCCGCTCTGGCTCGGCTCGCTCTTGTCCCTGCCCGGCTGGGCTTCGCGATCATCCGTGACGGGCCGGCTCGTACCCGGCTGGAAGTAACGCAGGGCGAACTTGGCACCATCCGCCACCATACCGCTCTGACGGCCGTTGGGCTGGTGGATCGGTTCAAAAACAGAATCAGCCGCTGCAACACTTTCCTTGGGCTGGGCGGCCCCACCCGGCACGCCGGGAGCGGCGAACATGGGTCCGCCTGGCATCCCGCCACCGGGCGTACCCGTCACGGCAGGCACCGACCGGACGCCGATGCCGTTGTAACCCTGTGGCGGGGCCGCAAACGTGGCACCACCACCGGGCATACCCGGAGAGCCGCCCCCGCCCTGGAAGCCACCACCGAACCCGCCGCCGAAGCCGCCAATCCCTCCGCCGCCGAAGCCGGCACCACCTTGCGGCGGACGTCCGGGCGGAGACACATAGCCATTGGAGAAGGCGCCGGCTCGTTCGCCCCCACTGGATTCGCCGCCGGGCTTCGGTGCCTGTGCGGAGGTTTTGTCATCCTGCGCGGTCGTACTCTCCAGAGACTTGAAAGTGTAGGATCGCAACTGGTCCTGCATCAGCGGCGCACTATCGGGCGTCGGTTGTGCCTGCGCTATTGCCTCCCGGGTGATCCGCGGGCCGAGCGCCACGTTGCCGCCGCCCGGCATCGGCAGCAGGCCGTCGTTGAGCAGCGACCCGGCCAGCGCGCCGAACGTGCCCAGGAGCAACAGCGCCGCGATGGCGACTGTCGCCCGCCTGGCCCAGCCGGCCATCAGCGGGCCGCGCCGCTTCCGGCCGGCGCGCAGCGACACGACCGCCCGGTCCTCCAGCGCCGGCCCCGGCCGCACGCCGGCGAACAACTCCCCCAGCCCGCGGTCGAGTCGCCGGGCGGCGGACAGGGCCGCGGCGCAGTCCGGGCAGTCGCGGGCGTGCTGTTCCAGCCGCTCGGCCTCGGCGGCGTCCAGCCCGCCAGCGACGTGCGCCGCGATCTGCTCCTGGCTCCAGGCGTGGTCGGTCATGGTGGCCTCGTTCATCCGTCACACCGTTCCAAGAATGCCAGAATGCCACTTTCCACATGTGCCGGTGCGGCATTCTTGCCGTCGTCTTTCAATGCCTCGCCTCAACCGGAGGGGTCAGAGCGCCAGAGCGCCACTTTCTGAGTGTGCCGATGTGGCGCTCTGGGTGGTCAAAAATTGACCAGTCGCCCCCATCATCCTCTGAAATATACATCAGTACATTAATCAAGTCGAACTTCCTACGAATCCCCGCACAAATCCTGCGGCAGTCGGTCGCGAAGCATCTTCAGTCCCCGGTGCAGCAAGCCCCGCAGGGAGCCGTTGGTCAGCCCCAGCTGCTGGCCGATGGTCTCGTAATCCGCCCCGGTCAGGTAGCGCAGCGTCAACGGCAGTCGGTACTCCTCCGGCAACGACCGCAGCACCGATAAGACCCGCTGCCGGGTTTCCTCCCGCTCGGCGTGTTCGTCGGGCGAGGGGCCGTTGGCCGGGACCGCGGTCAGGGGGGTGTCGGCCCAGCCGGGGGCGGCCCGCTTCTGCCGGGACTCGCGGCGTGCAGCGTCGATCAGCACGTTGTGGGCAATGGTCAACAGCCACGGCCGGAAGCCGTTGACGTCGGCCAGCCGCGGTAGGGAGCGGTACGCGGAGAGCAGCGTCTCCTGGAGCAAGTCCTCCGCGCGGGAGGCGTTGCCGGTGTCCAGGTACAGGCGCGCGAAGACGAGCCGGCTGGTCCGCCGGACCAGTTCCTCGAACGCGGTTCGGTCGCCGTCCCGTGCCCGCCGGACCAGGGCGGTGTCGGTCTCACTCATTACGGCCCCCCGCTAGTACGAGACGACAACCGCAACGCCGGCGCACGCGAAAAGTTGGCGGCGAACGGTGGTCCGGTTGCTTTGTCGAACTCCCTGGCGTAAGGCGGACACTCTTCACCCCGAAGGGGTGGGAGTCCTCAGCCCGGGGCAGCGCCCCGGGTGGGCCGGATCATCCCCCCCGAGCCCTGAAAGGGCGACACACCGCCCGCCGACCGTGTGTCGCCCTTTCAGGGCTGAGAACCGGTGGGTTGCCGGTTCCCAGGGCGTTGCCCTGGGCTGGGCACTCCCAGCCCTTCGGGCTGAAGACAGAGACAATGCATGGTCCGGTCACGGAGTGACCGGACCACACCAAACCCGCCCGGGCCGGTAACATGACCTCATGTTCGGATACCACGGCCGATACCTGCGGATCGAACTCCCGACCGGGCGGGCGGACGCCGTACCGCTCTCGGAAGGCGTGCTGCGCCGGTTCGTCGGCGGGGTCGGACTGGCCGCGTACCTGCTGCACCGCGAGTGCCCGGCCGGGGTCGATCCGCTGGCGCCGGAGGCGCCGCTGGTGGTCGCGTTCAGCCCGCTGGTCGGCACGCCACTGACCACGTCGGCCAAGTTCGCCGTCGCCGCCAAGTCGCCGCTCACCGGGCGATTCAACGACGCCCTCTCGTCGTCGCACTTCGCCATCCACGGCAAGCAAACGGGGTTCGACGTGCTCGTGATCGTCGGGCGGTGCGACGAACCCGCGGTGCTGCGAATAGACGACGACAAGGTACGTCTGGAGCCGGCGGCCGACGTGTGGGGGCGAACCCTACCCGAGACAACGGAGCAGTTGACCAAACATTACTCCGGGTTCACCTTCGGCGCGATCGGCCCGGCGGGTGAGAAGCTGGTGCGGTTCGCCACGGTGAGCTTCGACGGCCGACACGCCGGCCGCGGCGGGCTGGGCGCGGTCATGGGGTCGAAGCTGTTGAAGGCAGTCGGCGTCCGCGGCACGCAGCGCACGCCGGTCGCGGACCCGGCCGGCGTGGTGGCGGCGGCGCGGGACCTGTCGAAGCGGTCCTTCGGCCCGGCGACGGCGAAGTACCGCGAACTCGGCACGGTGGCGAACCTGTTGGCGTTCAACCGGCTCAACGCGCTGCCGACGCGCAACTTCCAGCAGGGCCAGTTCGAGGAGGCGGCGGCCATCTCCGGCGAGGCGCTCAACGCGGCGCACCGGGTCGCCAAGAAGTCATGCGCGGCCTGCACGATCGGGTGCGAGCACATTTATGCTCTCGGCCCACCCGTTGCCTCGGGTGGGCTTGGGG
>DATLIF010000475.1:0-5650 GCA_035539575.1 Fimbriiglobus sp.
AGGATGAGCAGGACGGTGCGACGGTCGCGGATCAGGTCGCGGAGTTCCTTGACCGCGATCAGGCGGACGACGGGCCACCGCATGCACGCACCTCAGACGGATCGAGCCGACTCACGAAAAAACCCCACCGTACCTCGACCGAAGCCTTGGTACGGTGGGGCCGGAACAGAGAAGAGGCAGAACTCGGGTACTATACTGATTACCCCGTTTCCCTTTGTCAATCGGAATTTTTTCCGCGGTCTGCTCACCCTTCCCAGGCGGGGCGGCGACCGATCCGCTACAACCCCGTGGCCGCGCCCGGTTGACCCCGGCCGCCGGTCTGCGATCATGGTCCCGGCCCCTCGCCCCGCAACCCGGAGACGGCCGTGATCCGCCCCGCACTGCTCGCCCTGCTCCTCGCCGCGCCGACTGCCGCCGAGCCGCCGGCCCCGGTCGGCGCCCGCGTGGCCGACTTCACCCTCCCCGACCCGTCAACCGGCAAACCGTGGGCGTTGGCCGAGCAGACCCGCGGCGCGAAGGCGACAGTCGTGGTCTTCCTCGCCACCGGATGCCCGGTCAACAACGCCTACCTGCCGCGGCTCGCCGAACTCCACAAGCAGTTCGCGAAGGACGGCGCCGTCTTCGTCGGGGTCAACAGCCACCCGGCCGACGACCCGGCCGCGGTCGCCCGGCACGCGAAGGAACACGCGATCCCGTTCCCGGTCCTGAAGGATGACCGGGCGAAACTCGCGGGCCAACTCGCCGTCGAGCGGGTGCCGACCGTCTTCGTGCTCGACGCCGGCCGGGTGGTCCGGTACAAGGGCCGGATCGACGACCAGTTCAGCCCCGGGCTGCACCGGGCGAAGGCCACCACCCGCGAACTCCAACAGGCGGTCGCCGCGGTTCTCGGCGGCCGGGAGGTCGCGACCCCGTTCGCCGCGCCGGCCGGCTGCAAGCTGACCCGCGAGCGCGAGCCGGTCGCGGCCGCGGAGCCGGTGACGTACCACAAGCACGTCAGCCGGATCGTGCAGGAGAAGTGCCAGGACTGCCACCGGCCCGGCGAGGCGGCCCCGTTCGCGCTCCTGACCTACAAGCAGGCCAGGGGTTGGGCGGACATGATTCGCGAGGTCGTCGAGGCGGGGCAGATGCCGCCGTGGCACGCCGACGCCCCGCCCGGACACTTCGCCAACGACCGCCGGCTCTCTGCGGAACAGAAGAAGACGATCCTCGCCTGGGTGGATCAGGGCTGCCCCGAGGGCGACCCGAAGGACGCCCCGCCGCCGAGGGCGTTCAAGGAAGGCTGGCGGCTCGGCCGCGAGCCGGACGTGGTGCTGACCATGAACAAGCCGGTGGACGTGCCGGCCCAGTACCTCTACGGGCTGGCCGGGATGCCGTACCAGTACGTCCCGGTCGGCGAGCCGTTCAAGGAGGATACCTGGGTGCAGGCCGCCGAGGTCCGGCCGGACTTCCGCTCCGCGCTGCACCACGTCATCGCGTTCGTCGTGCCGCCGGGCCAGACGATCATGGACGTGGCCGGCGAGGACTTCGGCCGGCACATGCTCGCCGCCTATGTCCCCGGCGATCAGCCGGTGGTCTACCCCGAGGGGCTGGCCAAGCTGGTGCCGAAGGGGTCGCAGATCGTCTTCGAGCTGCACTACACCCCCAACGGCAAGGCCGGCCGGGACCGCTCTTCCATCGGGTTAGTCCTGGCGAAGAAGCCACCCCAGATGGCGGCCACGACCGACGCCATCTTCACCGAGAAGTTCGCCATCCCGCCCGGCGCGGACGGCCACGTCGTGAAGGCGGCGCGGACCTACGACAGGCCGGTGACGCTGATCGCACTGACTCCGCATATGCACCTGCGCGGCAAGTCGTTCCGATACGAGTTGGTGACGCCCGACGGCAAGCGGGAGGTGCTGCTCAACGTCCCAAGGTGGGACTTCAACTGGCAGGTGTCCTACCTGCTGGCGAAGCCGCGCGCGTTGCTGGCCGGCAGCCGGATCGAATGCACCGCGTGGTACGACAACTCGGCGGCGAACCCGGTCAACCCGGACCCGACGGCCAGGGTGCGGTGGGGCAACATGACCTGGGAGGAGATGATGATCGGCTTCGTCGAATACATGGAGGAGCGGCCGGCGAAGTAGGGGCGGACAAAGCGAGCGGGGGGCTTACGCCCCCCGCTCGCTTTGTCCGCGTCGCCGAATCGCCCCTCCGGCAAGGATCACCGCCCCGACCGCCAGGATCAGCCCCGGCTCCGGCACCGGCGTAAACTGCGCGTTGAGGACTTCGCCGTTCTCCGTGGTGAACAGGCTGAACGACCCCGGCACGATGTCGAACCCGGACGTGACCAGGGTCCACTCGTTCGGGTCGAAGGTGAACGCGGAGTTCGCCTGGCCGATCCGCTTGTAGATTCCGCCACGGGCGATCTCGACCGTGACCGGCTGGTACGGGACGAACTCCGCGCCGGACCCCTTCTCCAGCATGAGCCTGATCCGGCCGGCGTCGGTCGTTTCCGGGGAGAAGGCGATCGCGTTGCCGGCAGTGCTGTTGAGGATCTTGCTCGATGTCGGGGAGGCGCCGCCGTCCACGGTCACGGCGAACCGGCTACCGGCCTGAAACCACACCCCATCCACGCCCAGCACGTCGGCGCTGCTACCGGTACCGGCCCGGACTGTGCCCCCGGCCTTGGCGGTCAGCGCGATCGCCCCGCCGCCGACCACGACGCGGTAGTTCCGCGTATTCGACCCGACCAACCTGCCGGCCGCCGTCGCCCCGGACTCGACTGTCACCATCGCCTCCATCGACCCGGTCACGCTCAGCGTCCCGGCCTGCACGCCGATGATCCCGTTCCCGGTGCTGGGGACGTGGAAGCTGTTCCCGGTGGAGGCGATCTCCAGCGTCCCGGCCCCGGTCTTCTGGAGGTTCGGCACGGAGGTGTTCACCGAGTACTGGACCGGCCCGGTCCAGGTCAGCGTCGCGGCCGGGTCGGTCACCCCCACGAACGACCGCGCGGTGGACAGGTCGATCCCGGACACCAGGAGCCGTCGATCGGTCGTGGTGGACGGGCCGGTGTACCGCAGGGTGGACGACGTGTTGGCGGACCTGAACAGCCAAATGTCGCCACCCACCCCCAGCGCGCTCGGCTGCCCGGTCGGCTTCAGCGAGTCCACGCTCAGCACGCCGGAATCGACGCGAACCGCGCCGGTGAACGTGCTCAACCCGCTGACGGTCATGGTCCCGGCTGATTCGTCGCCCTTGACGAAGTAGACGCTGCTGCCCGACGAGCCAGCCAGGACCGCGTTGACGGTGCCGTTGTAGCCGGTGAAGCCGTTGTCCAGGGTCAGCGTGACCCCTGGCGCGGTGACGAGGGTCGGGTTCGTGGAGGATCCGTCCGCGTACCCCAGCGTCGCCCCGGACAGGTGCTGCGATTGTTCGAGTTCGACCCGCCCGTCCCCGCTGATGCCGAGGTACGGCCGGGATGAGGCGCCGGGGGCCTGGGCCAGAGTCGTACCCGGCCCAACGCGGAAGGTGGTTTGATAGATGTCGAAGCCCCGGGCCGCGATCGAGGCCCCGCCGCCGGAGTCGATCAACTCCAGCCGCCCGCCGGTGCCCGGCGAGATCCGACCGGTCAGGGAGTTGTGGCCCGTGAGGATCTTCGTCCCGAACCCGGACAGGTCGAGGTCGCCGGTCCCCTGCAGGCCGCCCGGCTGGAACCGCAGCGTGGCGCCGGCCGGGTTGACCTGGATACTGCCCCAGTCGTTCCCCCCGGTGTTGGTGACGACAAGCGGCCCAGCCAGGGTGCTATCGACCGCGGCCTCCAGGGTCAGGGTGCCGCGGTTGTTCAGACTGACCTGTCCGGTGCCGAGGTTGGCGGCCGAGTCCACGACAAGCCAGCCCTGGTCCGCGACCGTCGTCCCGCCGGAGTAGGTGTTCGCCCCCCGCATGGTGACCCGGCCGGCCGCGGTCAGCCGCCCGGACCCGGTCACCGGCCCGAGCAGGTCGATCCACCACCGCCCCTCGCCGCTGGACGGTACCTTGCCGAGCGTCAGGGTGCGACCGTTGGTATCCACCGATCCGGTGAGCTTGAGGTGGCCGGTGCCGGCATTCACCCACATCTGGTCCGCACCGAGCCGCACCGGCGCCGCAATCGTCTGATCGGAACCACCGCCGTTAAACGTCACCCCCTCGGCCCCGATCTCCAGCACCGCTCCGCTGCTGCCCACGACGAACGGCCCGGCGTTCGTGGCAACGGTAAGTCCGAGCACCTGGAGCGTGCTGCCGTAAAAGGCATCGATGGTCGTGGTGGTGTTCGTCGCCCCGGTCAGGTTGATCCGGGTGTTGGTGAGCGACGAAGCCGGCGCGGTCCCGCCCCAGTTGGCGCTGGTAGACCAGTTTCCGTCGCCGCCGGCACCGGACCATGTGTAGGTGGTTGTCTGGGCCGAGGCCGGACCGACGGCCAGCGTCAGCAGCCCAACCACAACGGCCCGCAAGCGAGATGAAACCACGGTGCGACTCCCCTGATGTTCGCAGGAGGTTGATTTTGCTGCCTGTGTCGAACAGGTTCAATGGCAGGAATGGGGAAAAGAACGGGGTCGGATCCTCGTGCCCTCGTGGATGGACGCCACGACCCGCCGGTCAGACCCTTGTCTCGGGACTTTGTTTTTGCTATTTTATGAATTGATGAAACAGAAGACTACATCGCACCACGAGCCACCGACCTGCTCACACCGGGCGGTTCATCGTCCGCTCGCGGACCCGGCCCGGCTCGACCGCGCCGCCCGGTTGTTCCGGGCGATGGGGGACGGCCCCCGGCTGGCGATCCTGCACCACCTCACCGCCGGTGAGTGCTGCGTGACCGAGATCGTCGCGGCGACAGGCGAGAAGTTCCCAACTGTCTCGCAGCGGCTGCGGGTGCTGCGGACCGAAGGGCTGGTCAAGCGGCGGCGGGCCGGGCTACACGTCTATTACGAGCTGGCAGATGGGCACGTCGCCGGGTTGCTCGCCAACGCCCTCGATCACGCCGGCGAACTGAACGCGACCGGGAGAACTTCACCCCCTGAGGAGAACGAGTGATGGCTCATACGCACGACGACCACAACCACCAGCACGGCCCCGGGTGTGGGCACACCGGCGTCCGGCACGGCGACCACACCGACTACCTGCACGACGGCCACCTGCACCACGACGCGGGCGGCGCGGTCGAGGAGCACACCCTGACGGTGGACGGCACCAACCCGGACGTCTGCACGCCGGCGCATGACTGCGGCGGGCACACGGCGAACCACACCCACGGTCCGGCCTGCGGGCACGAGGAGGTGCCGCACGGCGACCACACCGACTACCTGGTGGACGGCCACCTGCACCACCCGCACGGCGACCACTGCGACGACCACGGCCCGGTAAAGGTGGTCAAGTAAGCGACGAGCGACGAGAGAAGAGAGAGCCGCGGGGTTGAGCCCCGCGGTTTTCGTTTGGTGGGTTGTGAACCCGTGGGCGGTCCGCTGTCTCTATTCCGGTGAACGCCGTCCCGATGGTGTAACGGACAGCACGCGGGCCTCCGAAGCCCGCAGTCCTGGTTCGAATCCGGGTCGGGATACTGACGTCCCCGGGGTGTGCCGGACGGCACGCGACCCTGCGAAGGTCGAAGGCCAGGTTCGACTCCTGGCGGGGA
>DATLIF010000476.1:0-8312 GCA_035539575.1 Fimbriiglobus sp.
CTATTCGATCGACGCGAGGGAGTTAGCCGATGCCCGCTGGAATGTTATTTCGTTGTCGATTGCGGTTCGTAATCGGGCTTCTCGCAGTGGTCCTGACCGTCGCGTCCAGCCAGGCTCAAGCCACCTTCTCGAACAACAACCCGATCACAATCCCGGTCGTCGGCACAGCGAGCACCTACCCGTCAAGCATCACGGTCTCCGGGTACACGGGGACGATCACCGGGATCACCGTCACGCTGACTGGGCTGACGCACACGTGGACGGACGACCTGGCCGTACTCTTCGTCGGTCCCGCCGGTCAGAAAACGATCCTGTTCAATGGTGCTGGGGCAGACCTTGATCCCGGCACGAACGTCACGAATATCAACCTGACCTTCGACGACACAGCTCTGACTCGGTTGCCGGAAAACGATGTCTTCGGCGAAGGGGAATACAGACCGGGGCTGGACCAGTACATCGAGGATTCGCTTGCGGCCCCGGCGCCGCCGCGCTCATACGATGGGAACTTCAATTCGTTCCTCGGACAGACACCCGACGGAACCTACTCGGTCTACATCGAAGACTTCATCCCGGAGAGCGTGAACCCTAGCACGGGGAGCCTGGCGGGGTGGAGCATCACGATGCAGGGGATCACGCCGGTCCCCGAGCCTGTGACCCTGTTGGTCGCGCCGGCACTGGTGCTGGCCGCACGGAGTTTGCGTCGTCGTTGGCGGGCCAGTTCCTCGGCCTGCTAGAATCAACGACATGTTCACCGGAATGGTGCAGGCCCTCGGCGACCTGGAGCAAACCCGGGCCGACGGGCACGGCGGTCGTCATATCCGCGTTCGCGAGCCGGGGATCGCCCGGCAAGCGTCACTGGGCGAGAGCATTGCCGTCAACGGCGTGTGTTTGTCGGTCGTCGAGCGGGCAGGGGACGGGTTCACGTTTCAGGTCGGACCGGAGACGCTGGCGAAGACGAACCTCGGCGAGTTGACTGCCGGCGACCGGGTGAACCTCGAACGGGCACTGCGGGTCGGCGACGCGCTCGGCGGTCACTTCGTCACCGGGCACGTCGATTGCGTCGGTCGGATCGCCGAGCGGGTGCCGTCCGGCGACTGGCAGACCGTCTGGTTCGAGTTCCCGACCGAGTTCGCCGGGTTGCTAGTGGAGAAAGGTTCCGTCGCGGTGGACGGCGTCAGCCTGACGGTCGTGGACGTATTCCCCGGCCGGCTGAGCGTCATGCTCATCCCGCACACGCTGGCGAATACCACCCTCGGTCACAAGTCGGTCGGGGTGACGGTGAACCTGGAATTCGACCTGCTCGCCAAGCACGTCCGTAAGTTACTCCAGAACCAGACATCCCCGCGCTGAGCCTCGCATGCCCCGTGATGAAGAAATCCCGATCCTCCCTGCCGACGGCTCCGAGCCGGAGCCGATACCGGAACAGGTCCCAACCCGGCAGGGGCCGTCGCCGCGGCAGACGCTATCGTACCTGCGGAGCCTGTTCCAGGCGTACGGGCTGGAACTCAAGAGTAAGCTCGGGCAGAACTACCTGATCGACCTGAACCTGATCGACCTGCTCGTCCGCACCTCGGAGGTCGGCCCCGAGGACGCGGTGCTGGAGGTCGGCACCGGGACCGGTTCGCTGACGGCGCGGTTGGCCGACCACACCGGGGCGATCGTCACCATCGAGATCGACCGCACATTCCAGCCGATCGCCAGGCATGTGGTGGGCGAGCGGCCGAACGTGACGTTCCTGCTCGGCGACTGCCTGGAGTCGAAGAACCGGCTCAACCCGGACCTGCTCGCCGCATGGGAGGCGGCCTTCGCCCGGCACAATTGCACCCGGCGGAAGCTCGTCGCCAACCTGCCGTACGTTATCGCGACCCCGCTGGTCAGCAACCTGCTGGTCAGCGGCATCGAGATCGAGCGGATGGTGGTGATGGTGCAATGGGAGATCGGCGAGCGGATGCGGGCGTCGCCGGGAACCAAGGACTACAACGCGCTGAGCGTTCTGGTCCAGAGCGTGGCCGACGTCGAGCTGGTGCGGAAAGTCGCGCCAAGTAACTTCTTCCCGCGGCCGAAGGTCGAGTCGGCGATCATGCTGATCCGGCCGAACGCCGAGAAGCGGGCGAAGGTCGGCGACGTGAAACGGTTCCGCGGCTTCCTGCGAGATCTGTACGTCCACCGCCGCAAGAACCTCCGCCAGGGGCTGACCGGCTGGCCGACCGGCCGCAAGCCGAAGGAGGAGGTGGACGCGAAGTTGAAGGAACTCGGCATCGACGGCGCCGTCCGCGCCGAGGCGCTGGACGTCGAACAACACCTGCGACTCGCGGCGGCGTTCGGGGATTCGTAGACCGTGAGCCGACGACGCCAGTCGTCGGGTGTCACCCGACGACTGGCGTCGTCGGCTCCTCCTCCGCGCATCAAAGAGCCCTGGCACTACTGTGCCAGGGCTTCGGATCAACTCACTTCAACGAGCCTACCGGCTGACCACCGTGAACTCGCGGGCGTCGTAGGCGCCGACGGTGATCTTCTTGTGGTACACCGCGCGACCGTCGCCGTTGCCGAGGTAGACGTGCCAGTCGCCGGCCGGCAGCCGCAGGTCGAAGTTGCCGAACCGGTCCGCGGTGACGTACTCCCGGCGGTTGTGGTCGGCTGCGCTGACGAACACCAGCTTCGCGCCGGGCCGCGGCGTGACCTGGTCGCTCTGCACGATCTCACCGCGAAGCGAGGCCGGGCCGGTGCGGGAGGTCGTGTGGGCGTTCACCGTGCCGGCCTGCGGCCGGGTCGGCGGCAACACGCGCCGGCGGGATCCCTCGGTGATCGGCAACTGCTGCGGCGCGATGTTCCCGCCGCTTTCCGGTGTCACGGACGGCGGGTTGACGCGGAGTTCGTCCACCCGCGGGCCGACGGGGGCCGGACCGGCGACCCCGGCCGGCGGCAGCTCGCAATCGGCTGGCAAGTACCGACGGACCTCCGGCCCGTAGTAGGTCACGACCGGTCGGGTCACTTCCACTTTCCGCTGGACCTGGACCGGGACCATGCGGCACCGTTCGATGTACCGGGTGACCGTGTCGCACTTCTCCTTGCGGACGTACGACGTGCGGGGCACGCAGATGTCCTGGCAACAGCCGGTACACGGGTCGTAGTAGCTGGCCCGGGTGTACGACGTGACCGGCTCCCAGTAGTAGCTGCGGACCTGGACCGGCACGGCTTCGGTGAACCGCTCCGGCTTCATCACCGTGACTGGCTCGTAGTAGTAGCTCCGCTGATACTCGACCCGCTGCGTTGGCTGGGGCGCGCAGTCGTCGCAGCCCTGGGCCCGGAAGAAGCTGCGGATCGGCTTCGACTTGCAGTCGTGACAGCAGACCTGGAACACGTTGTCCCAGCCAGCGGTTGCGGTGTTGCCGGTCGCCAGCAGACCGACCACGGCCAGCAGCGGGCTGGAGAGTCGTAGCAATCTTCTCATCATGGATGTGAACTCCGGGGTGGGTGGCTCCCGGCGGCCGTGCCGCCTGGCCCGGTGGACCGGGCGGACACCCGGCACTGGACTCACTCACACTGTAGACTAAGTTCGCGGATCGGCGGCTCAATCGAATTCCGGCCCCGGTGGAACCGGAACTGGCGTACCCGCGCCTCACCACCGGAATACCTTGCACATCTGTCAGGGATACCCCAGACTTCGACAAGCTGGGGGGGATGTGGCGTGTGGGGAGATGACTCCGCCCGGCGGGCGGACCCACCGGGCGGACGGAGTTGTTTCTCGTTTTCTTTCGGACAGTTTGGCCGGACGCTGGGACCGCTTACCCGGCAGCTTCCTTCAGGGCGGCGAGGGCCGCGTCATAGTTCGGCTCTGATGTCACTTCCTTGACGTATTCGGCATGGGTCACGGTGCCGTCCTTGTCCACGACGAACACCGACCGGGCCAGCAGAGGCAGCGGCAGCCCCTCGATCAGTACCCCCCAGCCGGTGCCGAACGACTGGTTGTGGACGTCGGAGAGGGTCTGCATCGACGACACCCCGGCCTCGGCGCAGAACCGCTTCTGGGCGAACGGCAGGTCGAGGCTGACGGTGTAGCAGGCGGCCTTGTCGCCGAGGGCCTTGATGCCGTCCTCGAACTTCTTGGTCTGGGTGCTGCACACCGGCGTGTCCAGGGACGGCACGACGCTGAACAGCCGGGCCTTCGTCGGGGTGTCGGCCAGGGTGACGGTGCCCAGGCTGCTGTTGATGGTGCGGAAGTCAGGGGCCTTGTCCCCGGTCTTCACCTTCGGACCGACGAGCGTGACCGGGCCGCCCTTGAACGTTACCTCACTGGTTCGCTTCTCCATCCTCGGCTCCTTTGGGTGGTGTGGGGCGTCGAGCACTCGTAGGGTGGGTCAAGCCCGGCTTTGCGGGCGCCGACCCACTGCGGCGCTCGCGGTGGGTCGGCGCTCGAAGACTCGCTTGATCCACCCTACGAAAACAGTGGGTCGGCGGTCAGTTCGAGCTAAACGCCGGTGGGAACCGGTCGTCATCGGACGGCCCATCGTCTCGCAGGGCTTCGGCCAGGACTTCCGCCCGGAGGTCCACCCGGGGCTCCTCCAGGAGTTGCTGCTTCACCCCCGGTTCGATCGGCAGGGCGTAGGCAAGCATGTCGCACAGCGCCCCGAGCGGCGTCGTGCTGGCGAACAGCTCTCCGAGTTGTCGGTGGGCCGCGGCGGTCGGGTCGAACCGGCCGAGTACCGCGTCGGCCAGTCCACGGCGGAGGTCTAGCAACCGGGACAGGTCTTCGGGGATCACGTCCGGCACGACCTCCGCCCGGGCCGTGCGGTACAGCTTATGGGGCGGCTGCTCGTCGAGGAGGCGTAGTCTTGCCAGGCCGCGCAGTCGGAGGTTGGACCGTCCGTCCGGGAGTAACTCGTGGCGGGTGATCCGGCCGAGGCAGCCGAACGCCGCGACGGCGGGCCGGCCGTCGTAATCCTCTTCCCATCCCGGGCTCAGCAGGACGAGGGTAATGAGCCTGTCATCGTCGAGCGCGTCGGCCGTCAACTGGCGGTAGCGGGGCTCGAAGACGTGCAGGCCCTGGACGACTTGCGGGAAGTGGACCAGGTTTGGCAGCGGGAACAGGCGAGCGACGCCACTGAATGCCCGGATCGCCGCCTGGTCGTCAGTCATGCCCGGGCTCGTGGTGAGAAAGCGTGATCCGCGGCGGCGGGGCGAGCGGTGCGTCGGCCCACACGCCGGCGAGGGCGGCCTCGACCTGCCGCCAGAAGTCGTCCACGTCCAGCCCCCGGTGGGCCGGTCGGTAGCCGGCCATCTTGTCGCGTCCCGAGGCGAACAGGCGGCCCGCCCCGGCGCGGTTCGCGTTGCCCCAATGGTAGAGGGCGACGGCGGCCTGGATCAAGGACTGATAGAACAGCCGATCGGCCGGGTCGCAGTCCCGCCACAGGTCTTCCCAGACTTCGTGGGCGTCGAAGTACTCGCCGCGGTTGAAATGGTCGATCCCGGCGAGGTAGCGGGCGTCGTATTCCGGTGCGGCGTCCATGCAGGTAATCTAATGTAGTCCGGTCACTCCGTGACCGGTCTTCGCGAAGTCCGGTCACGGAGTGACCGGACTACACCGGGGCCGTCTCATGCTCTTCTCGTCGCGGGTGCCGTTGCCGGCACTGATGCAGTGGTGCCGGGCGCTGAGGCACAGCATCGACATCGGCCTGTCGCCGGTCCGCATCTTCCGCCAGCAGGCGAAGTCCGGCCCGTCCGCGCTGCGTCCGCTGGCCGCGACGCTGGCCGACCGCCTGGAGGACGGCGAGTCGCTCCAGGACGCGCTGAAGCCGGAGGCGCACCGGTTCCCGCTCCTGTTCGTCGAGTTGATCGCGGTCGGCGAGCAGACCGGCCGGCTGACCGAGACGTTCGAGGAGTTGGAGCACTACTTCGAGACGGTCCTCTCGTCGCGCAAGCAGTTCTACACGGCGCTCGTCTGGCCCGGGATCATGTACGTCTCGGCGATCTTCGTGATCGCCATCATGCTCGCGGTCCTCGGGATGATCGCCCCGACGCCGGGGCAGGCGCTCGACCCGCTCGGACTGGGGCTGGTCGGCCCGGTCGGGGCGCTGAAGTTCCTGATGGCGGCAGGGACGTTCACCGCGGCGGTTCTGTTCGGGTTCTTCTTCATCCGGGACAACGACCGACTGCGGGCGAAGATCGAGGGGTGGCTGCTCGGGGTTCCGGCGCTGGGCGGGTGCTTCCGGGCGTTCGCGCTCCAGCGGTTCTCGCTGGCGTTGCAAATGACGCAGGAAGCGGGACTGCGGGTGGACCGCGGCCTGCACCTGAGCTTCCGGGCCACGGCCAACGACGCCTACCTGCGACAGGCCGACGCGGCGTCGAAGCGCACCCGCGGCGGGACCGAGATCGCGACGGTGTTGGCGTCGTGCGGCAGTCGGCTGTTCCCGGACGAGTTCGTGGACGCGGTCCAGGTCGGGGAGGTGACCGGACAGCTCGCGGAGGTGATGCAGAAGCAGGCGAAGATCTACCGCGAGGAGGCCGCCCGGAAGTTGAAGATCCTGACCATGCTGGCCGGGATGGCAGTCTACGCGATGGTCGGGGTGATGATTATCGTGATGATCTTCAAGATCGCGATGACGGCGTACATCGGTCCGCTTCAGGACGCCCAGAACGCCGCCGACAACCCGGAGCAGTGGCTCCGGGGCGGGCGATGAGTTACTCGGCGGTGCCCCTCGCGAGTGGCGGCTTCGCCGGCTCCAGCACGGCGATGTCGCACAGCCCCCACGGGCTCTTGCCGAGCAGTTTGTCCACAACCGTCAGGCCGCTCTCTCGCCGCTTGAGACTGACCACTTCGGCGATCCGCAGGCTCGGCGGCAACGCCTCTCGGAACGCATCGAACGAGTGGTTGTGCGTGAACAGCACCACCGTCCGATGTCGGAAGTGGCTGTCCACGATCATCTGATTCAAATCCTTCGTCCGCACGCGCCGCAGGTCGCTGCGGTCGGTATAGAACGCCACCGAGTCGCAGTTGCGCGGGTAGGTCACGACGACGGTGGCCGGATCGTCCACGAACTGCTCGACGACTTCCGGCCGGCCCATCGGCGACCGCTCGCGTGCGTACCACGGCAAGACGACGTAGTGCGTCGCGGCGATCAGGACGGCGAACGTCACTACCAGCCCGCGAGTGGCGACCGCGCGGTCCCACCGGCTGCGGGCGACGAACTCACCCAGCGCCAGACACAGCGGCGGGAACGCCGGCAGGATGTACGTCGGCAGCTTGCTCCCGGACACACTGAAAAACAGCACGCACCAGAGGCCCGCCAGAAGCCAGAACCCGCCGGCCTGCGAGCGGTTCGCCGCCGCCTCTCCGGTGAGCAGGCCCCGCAAGTACGGCACCGCCAGCACTACAGCCGGCAGCAGCCCGCCCAGGAGGATCGGCAGGTAGTACCACACCGGCTGGAGGTGATCGAACGGCTGGAGGAACCGCATCATGTTGTGTTCCCAGAAGAAGTACCCCAGGAACTCCGGCTGTTTGCGGTACATCGCGACGTACCAAGGCAGGTTGACCGCCAGCACGATGCCGAGGAAGACGGCGATCGCTTTCCAGCCGACCCGCGCGGTCGAGCGGTTCAGCCACGCGAACGCGAATAGTGGTACGAACAGCAGCACCTCCGAGATCGGCCCCTTGGTCAGGAAGCCCAGCCCGGACGCGACCGCCGACGCGACCCACCAGCCGGGCCGCAGCCGGCCGGTCCGCACCGCCTCGAAGCCACACAGCACCGAGAGCGTGACGCACAGCGTCAGCAGCCCGTCGAGCAGCAGCAGCCGTGCGACGCCAATGTAGCCCGGCGCGACGGTCAGCAGCATGGCCGCCCAGAACGCGGCCCGCTCGCCGAGACTGCGTCGGCCGATCAGATAGACCGCCAGGATCGTCAGATGCACACAGACGGCCGGCACCAGCCGGGCGGACTCCTCGCTGACGCCGAACGCCGCGTAGCTCAGCCGCACCAGCCAGTACATGAGCGGCGGTTTGTCGAGGTACGGCTCGCCCTGGAGCGTCGGGACGACCCACTCGCCGCGGTCGAGCATCTCCTTGGGGATCTGCGCATACCGGCCCTCGTCCGGCTCCAGCAGCAGGAACGATCGGCACGAATAGAGCAGCACGGCCGGCAGCACCACGACCAGCATCAGTGACAGCAGTCGCACGCGGGTGACGGGGTCGGCCGCGCCGGGGAACAGGACCCGCTGCCACAGGAACGACAGCCACCCCGGCAGGGAGCGGGGCAGGGGGGAGTCATCGGGGGCAACGGCCGACATCGCGCATCCCTCCGGTCGGGTGGGTCGTGGAG
>DATLIF010000477.1:0-2640 GCA_035539575.1 Fimbriiglobus sp.
GTCCGGGGCCTCGACGTGGACGCACACCAGGTCGAACGCCCCCAGCGCCTCGACCGCGTAGCGGCCCTTGGCGGCGTAGTCGGTGTCCAGGTAGCCGGTCGCGCCAGGCACGTCGATGCGGTGCCAGCCGAGCAGCACCCCGACGCCGCGCACCAGGTCCACCGCCGAGATGATCGCCCCGGCCGGGCCGTAGGTCTCGCGGAACGGCGAGACCGTCGGCGCCTTGCCGTGGCCCCACAGCCAGACCTGCGTGGCGGGTGTCTTCCCCTCTGCCTCACGGCGCTTGTTGACTGGGTGGTCGGCGAGGATCGGCTTGCTCGCCTCCATGAGCTGCACCAGCACGTCCCGCCCCGGCCCTTTCGGCAAGTGGTCGGCGACCGGCCGGTCCGGCACGTCGTGCGGCGGCTGGGCGGTCGTGCCGGCAAACGGCGAGTCCCCGCCGCGGCCGCGCCAGACGAGGATGTTGCGGTACTGCACCCCGGGGTGGAACTCGATCACGCCGCCGGCGACCTCGCGGCCGCCGAGTTCCTTCTGGAGGGCGAGGATCAGTTCCCGCCCGTCCTCGCTGGAGATGTGCCCGGCGGTGAAGTCCCGCATATGGCCGTCGGGGACGTACACCAGGTTGCAGCGGATGGCCCAGTCGTCCGGCCCGAGCTTGATCCCCATCGCGGCGGTTTCGAGCGGCGCGCGGCCGGTGTAGACGGCCAGCGGGTCGTACCCGAACAGCGACAGCGTGGCGACGTCCGAGGCGGGCGTCAGCGACGGCGGGACGTTGTTCGCCCGGCCGACGACGCCGGCGCGGACGACGCGGTCCATGTTGGGCAGCTTCGCGGCCTGGAGCGGGGTGAGCCCGCCGAGCGCCGCGACCGGTTCATCGGCACAGCCGTCCGGGATGACGATCGCGTACTTCATAGCGCCGATTGTACCGCGGGCCGGTCCCGGGGGTAGTCGGTGGCCGCGGCCGGATTCGTGACCTACAGTTGCGAGTCCTCGCCCCCCGAGAGCCAACCATGCTTGCATTCGTCCGTCGTGGCCCGGCCGTCCGCCGGGTCAACCTCCTCCTGCTGGGCGCCCTCGCCACGCTCGGCGTGCTCTACGGCTCGCGATACTACCGGATCGTCTACTTCAAGGCGACCGGCACCGTCCGGGTCGAAGGCAGCGTCTACGAACTCGACCCGGACGACCGGATGATCACGACCGCGATCCTCCAGGGCGGGTGCTGGGAGCCGGCGGAGACGGCCCTGATCCGGGACACGCTCAAGCCCGGCGACACGTTCATCGACGTCGGGGCCAACTTCGGGTTCTACACCGTCCTGGCCGCCAGGCTGGTAGGCCCGACCGGCCGGGTCATCGCGTTCGAGCCCGACCCCCGCAGTTTCGAACTCCTCCGGCGCAACGTCGAGCGCAACGGCTGTACCAACGTCGTGCTGGAACAGAAGGCCCTGTCCAGTGAGCCCGGCACCCTCACCCTGCAGGTCTCCGACTCCAACCGCGGCGGGCACAGCGTCGTCCGCGGGGGGACCGAAGACGTGTCCCACACCGTGGACGTCCCCGCGGTCCGGTTGGACGACTACCTGAGCGGGCGGGACGTCCGGGTGGACCTGGTCAAGATCGACACCGAGGGGGCCGAGGGGTTCATCCTGGCCGGGATGCAGGACACCCTCCGCAAGTACCCGGCCGCGAAGCTGGTGCTGGAGTACACGCCGGGCAAGCTCGTCAACAGCGGGTATCCGCCGGACAAGTTCATGGGGCTACTGAAGCCGCACGGGTTCCGGTACGCCGAGATCGATGAGTACGCACACCTCCTCCACCAGGTGGTCGAGCAGGATGTCGTGGACGGCAACCTCGAGTCCCTGAAGAAGCGAGGGCTGACGAACCTGTACCTCACCCGCGACCGGTAGCCGCCCCCGGGCCGCCGCCGTACCGTAATACCGCCCGCGGATTCGTAACACGGGAGGTGCGACATGCGGCGGTACTTCGGCGCTCTGCTGGCGATCACGACTGTGGCGGTGGCGGCCCACGGGCACGCCCTGTACCTGGTCCCCGATGCGGCCGACCCTGGCAAGGCGGTCGTGGTGTTCGGCCACGGGCTCGCCCCGGAGAAGGTTCGGGACGGCACCTGGAAGAAGGTCGCCGGGCTGAAGCTCACGGCGCTGGACGGGTCCGGCAAGGCCACCGAGTTAAAGTTCACCGAGGCGAAGGACCACCTGGCGGTCGCCGTGCCGCCGGGCACCCGCGCCGTCTTCGGGCAGGTGGAGTACGGCGTCTTCGCCAAGGAGGGGGCGAAGCCGAGGCTCGTGAAGTATTACCCCAAGGCGTTGCTGGGCGCGGAGCCGGCCGACCGCACGGCCCTGACAAGCCCGCCGCTGCTGGAAGTCCTCCCGGTCCGGGAAGGCGGCAAGACGCGCTTCCGGGTGGTGATGATGGGCAAGCCGGTGGCCGGGGCTGCGGTCGAGGTACTGCTCCCGGAGAAGCAGGAACACGCCGACGCCACCACCGACGACGAGGGCCTCACGCCGGGGTTCGAGGGCGTCGGCCGGTTCGGGGTGACGGCCCGAGTCGAGGTGCCGAAGGCCGGCGAACTCAACGGCCAGAAGTACGAGGTCATCGCGTATACCGCGACGCTGGTCGTGGATGTGA
>DATLIF010000478.1:0-13425 GCA_035539575.1 Fimbriiglobus sp.
CACCAGGACCGTGATCTTGAGCTTGTCGAGCCGCAGCCATCGCGCGGTGTTGGTGTAATTCTGTGTCCCGAGGTTCACGTCGCTCTCGTTCGCCCCGATGTAGCGATAGACCCGGCCCGCGTCGCCGCCGCCGGCGTAGCCCGGGGCGATCTCCACCGTGACGCCCTCGCTGATGTCCTGCGGGCCGTCGTTCGTGGTGAACATCGCGGCGGGGGCGACGGTGTCAAAGACCGCCAGTTCGCCCATGCCGATGCCGGTGAGTTGCGTGTTCATCGCCGCGCGCAGCGCGGTGAGAACGTCCCGGTCCGCCAGGACGTCCTGCGTCGCCTGGTTGCCCGCCAGATCGGGGCTGTCCATGTCGGCGACGGCCGCGTCGTCCAGGTTGGCCGCGGTCAGCACGCCGCCCGGGGTCAGGTCGAACAGGTGCCGGCCCTGCGTCCGGGCCGAGATCGTGACGCCGCCGGTGGTCGTGGTCACGCCCTGGTCGGCGTTTCGGATCGACGCGGACACGTCGTTGTTGATCTCATTGAACGCCAGCGACAGGCCGATCGACGCCGCGATGCCCGTCGAGCCGCCGAACGAGGCTGCCAGCGATCCGGCCCCGGCAACGGCGTCGATGCTCGATGAGTCGTCGGCCACCACCGTCACGCTGGCCGCGGTGATCCCGTCGGTCGCCGGGTTGGCCCCGTCGCCATCGATGGAAGCCAGAACGTCCGTCTGGATCTTGTTCTCCGAGTAGACGCCCGCGCCACTAACAGCGATGCCGACCTGCCCGCCGCCGCCCAGCCCGACGGCGACGGACACGACGGTCGCGTCGATGCTCGCGGTGTCGGTGGCGTGAACGGTCAGGTCGCCCGCGGCGTGGACGCTCGAATCGAGGATGTAGGCCCGCACCTGGGCGGAATCGGGGCTGGCGTTGATGTGCTTCCAGAGGCGGGAGTCGCGGTACTGCTGTGATTTGAGGTCGATCAACTCGACGACCGACGTCGTGGGGTCGTCGGTAATGGTGTCGCCGATGTACTCGTAGATTTCGCCGGCCAGCGGGCCGGAGATGATCTGGACCTTCTTGCCTTTCGCCAGGGTCGTTAGCGGTGCCTGGTCCGTGTTGTAATCCGCCGTGATGCCGGTGCCGCCATACGGGTCCCAGCCGATGAAGTTGCGGGCGACGCTGACCCCGATCGCCACGCCGGCTCCGACGCTGCCGACACCGGCCCCGGCCGCAACCGCCACCGCGGCGATGTGGGCGTCGATGGCCGCGGTGCTGCTGGCGTCGAGATTGACCTTGCCCACCTTCTCGGCGGCACTGCCGATCTGGCTGTCGGCGATGAACGAGTTCGTGCGCGATAGCACGATGTTGGTGGACTCGGCCCCGCCGCCGCTGACCGCAATACCGGTGCTGCTACCCACGGCGACCGACACGGCGACGGCCACCGACGAGGCCGTGATCTTCCCCTCGTCGGCGGCGCGAACGGTGACGTCTCCGCCGCCGCCGACCACGCTGTTCGTGACCGAGGCCGTAACGTCGTTGGCGATCGTGTTGTGGGCCAGGGCCAGGCCGACGGCCACCGCGGGCGTTGCGCCTTTGCCGGCCGCGAGGGCCAGCGCACCGCCGCCTGCGATGCCGACGATCTGCGCCGAGTCGTTCGCGTCCACGAAGAGCCCATCGCCGGCCTCGACCGAGCCGGAGCGGACCGCGGCGACCGTGTCGGAGGTGATCTTGTTGAACGAGGCCGCGGCGGCGCCCGCGATGGCGAAGTCCTTCTGCTTGGTGGCGGCCACCGCGCCGGCGATCGAGAACACCCACAGGTCGCCGTCCACCTTCGCCACGACGCTGACCTTGTCGGTGACGTCGATATAGCTGCTGGCCGCGGGCACGGGCTCGGTCACGTCCGGGTCGCCGATGACGGCCCGGGTCTTCCGGTCGATCTCGTTGACCGCGATCGAGAAGCCGAGCCCCAGGCTCTCGCCGCTGGCGATGCCGCCGACCCAGTTGACGTTCGTCGTCAGGTCGCCGGCGTACAGCCGCGCGTTGCGGCCGGTGACGCTCACGGTGTTCCCGAGTTGCGTGAGCGTGTCGCTGTTCTGGAACGTCGTCGCCACCGACCCGGCCAGCACGTAGTCGCCGCCCGCGGCACCGGACTGCACCAGGTTGACGGCGAGGATGCCCTCCTCGGCCGTCATGTTGAATCCGCCGTCGGCGCCGCTGTAGATTTTCGCCCCGTCCTCGACAATGGCGTGCGTGGTGTTGTTGCGCGTGTTGACGAAGACCGACCCGCCCATGCCGCCGGTGCCATCTCCCTGCCCGCCGAACAGGTCCGGGCCGCTGAGACTCCACCGCGGCCCCCACTTCTTGTTGGACACGAAGATGTCGAGATCGGTATCCAGGCTGGGCAGCGAGAAGATGCCCGTCATGTTGATCGTCTGCGCGTAGTTGAGCGCCAGGACCGAGACGACCTCCTCCCCCTTTTTGTCGGCCTGGTACTGCGCCATGTTGGGGTGGTCGTTCGTCTCGCCGTCGGCGTTGGGCGTGTTCTTGAAGTGCCAGGACTTGTCCTGGTTGATCCGCACGCCGGACTCGACCACCGTCTTGGAGACGTTGTTCTCCATCTGGATGTTCACGGACGCCGCGATGCCCACCTCCTTGGCCTCGGCGGTGCTCGCCACCCAGGAGTTGAAGAAGGCGCCCTTCGTGCCCATCGTGCTGGTCAGGTACTTCGTGACCGCCTCGGGCCCCTTGTTGCGGATGCTGTCCACGAGTTCGCCCCACGACAGCGGGATGAACTCGTCGAAGCGCGTGAGGAACGGGTAGGCGACCACCGAGGCGATGCGGGTGGCCCGCAGGCCGTCGAGCGAGGCCGCCTGCCAGCCGTCGGCCGTCGGCTCCGAGTGAATCGTGACCTGGGCCGAGTTGTTGATGTCGGCGACGCTCACCGCCACGCTGACCCCGACGGAGGGGACGTTCTCGTCCGGGAAGGGGTCTTCCTGCGGCTCGATGTGGGCCTCGGCGGCCGTGCTGAACTGCTGGGTGATCAGGGACTTGACTTCGAGATCCTCGTTGGACCTCAGGACGGCCTTGCTGCCCACGTCGGTGCGCACGTCGTGGTTGATGAAGCTAAACGCCAGGGCCCCGGCTACCCCAAGGGGGCTCGCCCCGGCGCCGGCGGCGTACGCGTCGGTGAGCTTGCTGAAGATGAGGTTGGGAACACTGGACCCAACCGTGTCCAGGAACTTCGACCACTGCGACGCCTCCCGCTCCTCGCTGGTCAGGCCGGCGCCCGCGGACACGTTGCTGGCCGCGTTCAACTGGGACACCACGCCGAGGCCGGTGGCGAAGCCGGAATCGAGTACGTGCTTGGCGGCCAGCATGTAGCCGGTGCCCCTCATGGGGCCGAAGTCGATCAGCACGCCGCCGCGGGCCTCGTTCTCCAGCTCGGACAGGCCGATGACCTGCGTCTCCGTCAGGCGGCTGTTGCCCTGGAGGTTGGTCTGGCTGGTCGATGCAGCCACGTAGTACGTGGCGCCATCGACCAGGCCCTCCACGTACCGGGTCAGCTTGTGGGAGACCGCGGCCCGCCCCGGCGTGCTCGCGTCCGGCGTCAGCACGATCGCGGCGCCGCCGGGCGTCGCCGACAGCATGAAGTAATCGTTGTCCAGCCTGATGACGAAGTACGTCGTGTCGATCTCCAGCGTCCCCGCGGGCGTGTTCGCCGGGATGCCGACGCCGACGTACCTCAGCGGGTCGCCGTTGGTGAAGCCGTGACCCGGGATCCGGATCGCGTTGGACAGGACGTCGCCGCTGGTGAACGTGACGCTGGTCGCGTGGTAGACCACTGCCTGGCCCAGCTCGAATGTGTTGTTTACCGTGGCGATTCTGGGCAGGGAGATCGTGTTGGCCGTTGCATCGACGTGCGAGGCGTCGAAAGTGCGCTTGTTCGTATCGGTGGCCAGTGCGCCGCCCAGCGGGTTGAGCGGAATGACGTTGTTCGCCACGTAGCCGAGGCTGGCCCGGATGGCCTGCGTCTCGTTGTCCGCCAGCCAGTAGTAGCCGGGGTCGTCGCCGTCCGCGACGAGGACGTACGTGCGCCCGTCGGAGAGGCCGCCGATGCTGACGCCGCGGCGGTTGGTGTAGGTGATGACGTCCTCGGTCACCAGCGCCGTGTCGCCCAGGAAGATGCGGTCGGTGGCGTAGTCGATGTAGCCGACGGGTGGGGTGGTTATCTCCCACAGCGATTCGTCGGTGTAGTCCTGTGCCGTGATGGCCAGGTTCACCGTATCGGACACCGGATCGCCGACGTACTTCATGACCGTGCCGGCGGGCAGGTCGTCGCTGACGTCGGACAGTAACTCGACCGTCTTGCCCTCCATCAGGCCGAAGGCCGACTGGTCGGTGGTGTAGTCCGACTTGGCGAGCAGCGGGTCGATCTCGTTCTTCACGGTGTAGCCGGGCTGCGCCAGCGCCGTGACGCTTCCGTTGACCGTGGTGTGGATGGTCGCGTTGGAAAGCTCGATGCCGAACCCCAGGCCCGCCGCCCCGTCGCTGTCCAGGCCGGCTTCGCCGGTCGCCGCGGATGTGACCGAGCCCTGCGCGGTGACGTTCGCGGTCTTGCCGCCCGTGATGGACGCGCCCTGCGCCACGGTGATGGTCGAGGTCACGTTGGCGTTCGACACGCCGACGGCCAGGGCCACCTGCGTCGAGGTCCCGTCCGGTGTCAGGGCGCCGATGGGGTCGAGCGACCGCGAGGTGGACGCGCTGATGTTCGCGGTGGCGGTGCCGGTCGCCGTGACGACCGCGGCGGCGCCGGCTTCGATGACCACGCCCGTCTGAATATCGACGGTCGCCGTGGCGTTGGCCTGCACGTAGCCGACGCTCACCAGGCTGCTGGACGCCACGCCGGAGGCGTCGGCCGTGGCGGTGGCGTACATGCCGACCGTCCCGCCGCTCAGGAACTGGGAGCCCGACCGGAGGGTAATGGTGGCCGTGGACTGCTTGACCAGCACCTTCACGGGCAGCGCCACCGCGCTGCCGAGGAAGTTGGTCAGCGGGTCGAGGACGAAGTTCGCGACCTCCTTGCCCGCGCCGATCACTTCGGCGAAGCTCCGGTCCTCGGCCTGGACCACGAAGTAGATGCTGCCGCCCTCGAGTACCGCGTTCTGGCCGATGTCCACCGACACCGAGCGGTTGGTCCCGAAGCCCGGCAGCAGGTTCTCGAACGTGGAGACGCCGATCAGACGCGAGCGGAAGAAGATGCCGGAATCGCCGGTGACGATGTGTACTTCGTCTCGCACCGCGATGTGATCGGCGAAGACCTCCAGGTAGTCGAGCGTGATGTCGCCGGTGATCAGGACCGTGTCCGAGTACGGGTCATCCTCGGGCATGTTGGGGTAGATCAGGTCGTTGCGCTGCAGGCGGTTGCCATAGAGGTACAGGCTGCCCGTGAAGGTCTCCGGCAACGACGCGACCACGATGACGTCGGTGCCCTCGATGGCGTCGATGCGCAGGGATTGCAGGAGCGTCACCTGCAACGGGGTCAGCGTGATCGACGTACCCGAGAAGTCGATCTTCAGGCCGCCCGCGACGGCCGGGTCCGCGTAGACGTGGATCTGGTCGTTGAAGAACGTCCCAGTGACAATCGGGTTGAACGGGTCGTCGTTGTTGAAGAACCGGACCCGGTCGAGCCCGGTGTAGTTGACCGGCTTGGAGAACTCCGTGGCGGTGCCCGCGCTGTCGGCCCCGGCCGGGTTGAAGGCCCGCGAGACGCTCTCGTCGGCCGGGTCGATGAAGACCAGGCCGTCCGTTCCGCCGGTGCCGCCGTGGACCGTGCCGGACCACTTTCCTGCGCCTTCGATCACGAACACGTCGGCGTTGTTGTCCGCCCCGAAGAGGCTCTCGAACCCGGCGAAGGCGACGTTGCCCACCGAGACCTCGTTGTCCCCGCTCACCGTCCAGACCACACTCACGCCGTCCGGGCCGAGGACCAGGTCGGTCCCCGACGTGCCGGCAACGAAGCTGTCGATGTTCGAGACCCCGCCCGTGGCGGTGGCCGTCCCGGCGCGCAGGTTGACGGAGACCTGCGTTGCGAACGCCGAGTAGTCGATCGTGTCGGTCGCCAGCTCGTCCGGCCCGACCGAACCGTCACCGGTGTCGTCGGCCTCGCCGCCGCCCTCGATGACGCCCGCGACGGCCGCGCCGCTATCAAAGGTGAACGTGTCGTCGTCCGTGCCGCCGATCAGGTTCTCGACCGACGCGAAGGCGACCTGGCTGTTCAACGTTCCCTGGTTCGGTCCCTGGATCTGCCAGGCGTTCGCAACGTTATCGCCGACCAGGGCGTCCTTCGTGCCGCCGCCTGCGTCGATCGTGCCCGCGATCGAGCCGCCCGGATCGACCTTGAAGGTATCGACCGCGGAGCCACCGCGCAGGTTCTCGACGCCGTTGAAGTGAACTGTTAAGCCGGTGGAGACTGTCACCAGGCCCGCGCCGGCGCCGTTGAGGATCCAGTCGGCGTCGGCGTTCGGCCCGAGCAGCGTGTTGTTGGTCCCGACGCCGCCCACGAACAGCACGCCGCCGGGAACCTGGGGCATGCTGGGGTCGATCGTCAGGGGCACGTCGTGGCCGTTGCCCTCGACCCGGACCCCGGCGTCGATGGCGGCCAGCGCCTGCGAGGCCAGCACCTGGGACGGGGTCAGGGTGTTGACGATCTGGATGTCGGCCCCGGACTGGCGCAGTGTCAGGGGCGTGGTCCCGACCGCCGGGTAGATGAACGGGGCGGGCACGAGGCGGTCTTCGAGTTGCTCCAGGTGGACCCATCTTCCCCAGCTTCGGAAGGGGGAACTTGGGGTCGGTTTGCGAGACTGGCTGGTCTTCTTGTGGGACCGTGAAGCTTTCTTGCTCATCGCGACACTCCGGACTGCGGAGGAATGTGTGCGAACGGCCCGCAGCCAGGGCGCAGACCGGCACGGCGCGCAGGGCGAACCCGGGCGCGTAGCGCATCGTCTGATAGCTGAGGTCTTCATCCACAATGCGATAAAGTTGGTGTAATCACGCCAGGGATGTTTCGAGTTTGTGCATTTCAAGGATTGGTGCGTGAGCTGCGGCCGTGGGGTGGGGAGTTGTGTGCCTGCGCTATGCAACCCACCAAGCGCCAGCCCTGCCTAGACTTGGGGCTGGCGGCCGATGCACCTCTGACTGAGCCGGGACGTTGTTCTGCTGAAACCTTCTTCGCCGCTCCGACGAGCCGCGGGTTTTACCCCCGCAGGAAGCGCTTCTCGCGGGGGTAGTAGTCCTTTGCACGTGAATTGTTGTGGAGCCGACGACGCCAGTCGTCGGGTGTCGCCCACTCACCCGACGACTGGCGTCGTCGGCTCCGTATCAGATGACCTGCAATGAACCAGTAGAGCGGTTCCCGAGCGGGTGTAGCGACTGGCGGGCCGCCACGGAGGGCGGCCCCTACGGGCCGTTCGTAGGGGCCGCCCTCCGTGGCGGCCCGGATTACTTCTCGCTCACGTCCTTCCAGAACTGGTCGGCGGGTCTGTCGTTGATGATCTCCAGGCTCGTGAACGAGCGCAGGAACTCCGCGCGGTCGGCCCGGTAATCGAGGCGCAACCTCTTGAGGGGCAGCCCCTTGATCGGGTCCAGATCGGTGACGTGGGTGGCTCGGATGTTCAAGTTGTCAATGCTCAGGCCCCGGAGCGGCGTCAGGTCGGTGATCGGCATCTCGTCCAGGACCAACCACCGAAGGGACTTGTACTCGGCGATCTGAGACAGGTCGGTGATGGGCAAGCCCGTCAGGTTCAGGTACTCCAGCGGCATGCCCTTGAGCGGGCTGAGGTCCGAGACTTCGCGCGCCTGGTGTATATCCAGCCACACCAGGGGCATGCCCTGGAGCGGGGTCAGGTCCGACACGCGGGTGCTCTGGGCCAAGAGATTTTTCAGGCTCATGCCCGTCAGGGGTGACAGGTCGCTCACTTGTGTCCAGCCGCATTCGAGAATCTCCAGCGGCATACCCCGGAGCGGGCCCAGGTCGGCCACCGGATTCCCCTTGCACCGCATGTGTTCCAGCCGCATCCCGCGGAGTTGGGTCAGGTCGGACAGCTTCCCTCGCCACTGCGGATCGACGTTGCAGTCGAGCATCCGAAGCTTCGGGAGCGCCCGCACCGGCGAGATGTCGGCCACATCGAGCGTGAGGAACTTCAGCCCGACGACCTCGCCGCTATCCATGATCGGGTGGATGTGGCCGTCGAACCCGGGGTTCAACTTCCGGAGCCGCTGCGCCACCGCCTCGACCTGCTTCGCGGCCGAGAGTTTGGCGACGGTCCGCTCCCACGCAGCGGCGTCGTCGGGGGCGGACCACTGCTCGCCCCACTTCTGGTGCAAGTCCACCAGGTAACCTTGCCACTGTTCTCGGGTCCGCGAAGCCGGGAACGGGTCCGGGCGAACGGGCTCACTGGAACTCCAGACGATCTCCGCGGTCCCCTTGCTGGTGATGCGGGCGACGCGCGGGGTCTTCCAGAGGTGTTGCGTTTCCGGGTCGAGGCGGACCTCCCCTTCGGGGGCCTGGAACCGTTGGCCGCGCAGCGCGCGACGGATCGCGGCCACGTCATCACTGCCGGCGGCCCGGACCGCCTGGGCCCAGAGGTGAACCCCCAGATACGAGGCTTCCAGCGGGTCGGATAGCACGCGCTGCGGGCCGAACTTGTCGCGGAAGCGGGCCACGAAGGCGTGGTTGGTCGGCGAATCGATACTCTCGAAGTAGTTCCATGCCGCGTAATCCCCGGCGATGTCCCGCGCCGCCAGGCCCGGCTGCTGGCTGCTGAAGGACATGCTCGGGACGACGTCCGGGGTTATCCCGACCGCCCGCAACGCACGGTAGTAAGCGACCTTGCTGTCGCCGGCGACCATCTCGAGAATCACGTCCGGTTTGGCCTGCCGGATCTCCTGCGCGACGGCCTCGACCACGGCGCTCTCCATCGGCAAATACACCTCGCCGACGATCGTGCCGCCCCATTCCGCCACCACGTCGCGGATCACCTCGGCGGTCGCCCGCGGCCAGACGTAGTCGGAGCCGACGATGAAGAACCGCTTGCCCAGGTGTTCGCAACACCAACGCACCGCGGGCGTCACCTGTTGGTTGGGGACGGCCCCGGTGTAGACGACGTGGGGCGACTGCTCGAACCCTTCATACTGCATGGGATAAACCAGCAGGTGATTGTGCTTCTCGACGACGGGCGTGACCGCCTTGCGGCTGGCCGAGGTCCAGCAGCCGAAGATCGTACAGACGCCTTCGGCCTGGATCAGCCGCTCGGCCTCGCGGGCGTAGGTGGGCCAGTCGGACATGCCATCGACCACCACCGGCTCCAGCGGCCGCCCGAGCAGGCCGCCGCCCTGGTTGATCTCCTCGATGGCCAGCAGGGTGGCGTCGATGGCCGCCGACTCACTGCTCCCCATGGTCCCGGTCTGCGAGTGCAGAATGCCCACCCGGATGGGCCTGGCGCCGGTCGGCCCGACGGGGCGGTCGCGAAAGCCCAGGTAGCCGGCGAGACCGCCGGCCAGCACCAGTAGCACGGACAGGGGGATGACGAAACCGGCGGACAGGGAGTTCGCAGAGCGCCCCTTCTGCCACGCTCCTTGCGAACGTGAACCGGACGACGCGGCCGAACCCGGCTGCCGCAGGTCTGCCAGGTGCTGACTCAGCAGTTCGGCCACCTCCGCGGCCGTCTGAACGCGATCGGCCGGATCCTTGGCCTGCAAGCGGGCGATCACGGCGCACACGTCCTCGGGGATCTCGGGGTTGATCTCCCGGATCGGCCGCGGCTCCGTGTCGGCGACGAGGCGCAGGACGGCCACGGCGGTCGGCGCGCGGAAGGGCGGCTGGCCTGTACACATCGCGTACAGGACGCTGCCCAGGCTGAACAGGTCCGAGCGGAAGTCCACGGACTCGCCCCTGGCCTGCTCGGGCGACATGTACATGGGCGTGCCCGCCACCATGCCCAGGTGCGACAGGCTGGCGTCGTCGCCGGCCCGCGCCAGGCCGAAGTCGGTGAGCTTGACGCGCCCGACGCCGTTCTCCAGCAAGATGTTGGCCGGTTTGACGTCGCGGTGAATCAGCCCTTGCTTGTGTGCCGCCGCCAGTCCCCCCGCGATCTGCACGCCGATGCGCAGAACGTCCTCCAGCGGCAGCAGGCCAGTGCAGTCGAGCTTCTGCTGCAGCGTGGGGCCGTCGATGAATTGCATGACCAGGTAGGGCAGCGGGCCGGTGTCCTCGACGGCGTGGATGCCGATGACGTTGTCGTGGGTGACGGTCGCGGTAGCCCGGGCCTCGCGCACGAAGCGCTGCCGTGCCCCGCTGTTCGTCGCCAGAAGGGGAGCGAGTGCCTTGATGGCGACGACCCGTTGCAACTTGTCGTCGAACGCCCGGACCACCACCCCCATGCCGCCCCGGCTGACGACTTCGAGCACCTCGTAATGGCCCAGCCGGCCAAGGGAGCCCGGCCTCTGGGACGGGGCCAGGAAGTCGAGCGGTCCGCCGCCGTCGCCCACGACCTGATCCACGGCCGGTACGTCGAGAAACTCGCCGGCGTTGCTGTGCGAGCGCAACAGGGCCTCGACCCGCTCACGCAAGGCGGTATCGCCGCCGCAAGCCTGTTCCAGGTAGGACGACCGTTCGGTGGGGTCGTCCTGATCCAGCGAGGCAAAGAACAGTTCGCGTTCGGTCATCGCGCACTACCCCCGCATATTTTGCGAGACCCTGTTGCTCTGTTGAACAACTCGGGCTGGTAGGGTGGGTCGAGTCTTCGAGGCCCACCGTCTGCGGGCGAACGGTGGGCCTCGAAGACTCGACCCACCCTACAAGAGTCACCGCGGCAGCATCACCGCCTTGGCCAGTAGCGCCGCGATCGTCGCGCCGATTACCGGCCCGACGACCGGAATCCACGAATAACCCCAGTCCGAGCCGCCCTTGCCGGGGATCGGCAACAGTGCGTGTGCGATCCGCGGCGACAGGTCGCGGGCGGGATTGATCGCGTACCCGGTCGTCCCGCCAAGGCTCAGCCCGATCCCCCATACCAGCGCCCCGCCCAGTGGCGCCACGAACCCGCGGCCGATCTCCTTCTCGACGATCGCCGTCCCGACGAACACCAGTGCGAACGTGGCGATCGCCTCGCTCAGCACGTTCGCCGCCGGCATGCGGATCGCCGGCGCGGTGCAGAACACCGCCAGCTTCAGTCCCGGGTCGGCCGTCTCCCCCCAGTGCGGCCAGTAGTGCAGCCACACCAGCACCGCCCCAACGAACGCCCCGGCGAACTCCGCTCCGGCGTAAGCCGCCGCGACGTCCGGCTTCAACGCGCCGGTCAACACCCCGGCCAGCGGGCCGACCGGGTTGATGAACCCCGGAGCCCCGACCGCCCGCGCGGTGAAGACTCCGGCCATCACCGCGAACGCCCAGCCAGTCGTGATGACGATCCACCCGGCGTTCTGGGCCTTCGACCGGCTCAGCAGCACCCCGCCGACGACTCCGTCGCCCAGCAGGATCAGTACCATCGTACCCAGGAACTCACCCAGGACGTCGTTCACAGGCATCCCCCTGGAGGCGGTCGCGGAACAGGAATGAGGCGTACTATCCGAACCTTGACCGGCCCCGTCAAGCTGATAGCCCGGTGGAAAGCAGTGGACGCCGGGGCCGGTTCCGCCTACCGGAATGGGTGGACCGAACTTCCCGGAGGCCCCCGGCCATGACCCGCACGCTGTTGCCGTTCGCTGCCGTCGCGCTCCTCGCGGCCCCCGCCGTCGCCCAGGAGGGCTACCCTCTCGCCCCCGGGGCGAAGATCACGAAACTCGCCGACGGGTTCAAGTTCACCGAGGGGCCGTCCGCCGATGCGGAGGGCAACGTCTACTTCACCGACCAGCCGAATGACCGCATCCTGATCTGGAGCGTGGACGGCAAGCTGAGCACCTTCGTCGAGCCGGCCGGCCGGGCCAACGGCCTGTGCTTCGACGCCGACGGCAAACTGTGGGTCTGCGCCGACGAGCGGAACGAACTGTGGAAGGTGGACCCCGCCACCAAGACCAAGGTGGTCGTGGTCAAGGGCTACGACGGCAAGCTCCTGAACGGTCCCAACGACTTGTGGGTCCGGCCGGACGGTGGGCTGTACTTCACCGACCCGTTCTACAAGCGCGACTACTGGAACCGCGGCGCCGAGGAGCAGGACACCCGGGGCGTGTACTTCGTCTCCGCCGCCGGCAAGGTGACCCGTGTGGACGGCGACTACCGCGCGCCGAACGGCCTGGTGGGGACGCCCGACGGCAAGACCCTCTACGTCTCCGACCTCGGCAAGGGCCGGACTTACGCCTACGACGTGCAAGCCGACGGCAGTCTTCAGAACCGCCGGGGGTTCTGCGACATGGGCTCCGACGGCATGACGCTCGACGCCGACGGGAACGTGTACCTGACCGGCAAGGGGGTCACGGTGTTCGACAAGACCGGCAAGAAGCTCGCCACCATCGACGTGCCGGCGCGCTGGACGGCGAACGTCTGCTTCGGCGGCCGGGACATGCGGACGCTGTTCATCACCGCCGGCGAGGGACTGTACAGCGTCCCGATGCGGGTCAAGGGCGCCTCGCGGCAATGACCGTTGGTCATCCCCCGCGAATCGGGTTAAGCTGGTCCGGCCGAGATCCTTCCGAGGAGCCTCCCCATGCACCGCCGCAACTTCCTCTCCGCCGCCGGGGCCGGGCTGGCCGCGTCGGCGCTGCCCGCCGTCCACGCCGCCGCGCAGGGCAAGAAGCCCTTGCGCGTCGGGCTGATCGGCACCGGGTGGTACGGCAAGTGTTCGCTCTTTCGGCTCATCCAGGTCGCACCCGTCGAGGTGGTGGCGCTCTGCGACGTGGACAAGAAGATGCTCGCCGAGGCGTCCGACCTGATCGGCCAGCGCAAGGGCTTCACGAAGAAGCCGCGACTGCACGGCGATTACCGGGAGATGCTCAAGGAGAAGGACTTCGACATCGTCATGGTCGAGACGCCCGATCACTGGCACGCGCTGCCGATGATCGCGGCGGTGCAGGCCGGGGCCGACGTCTGGGTGCAGAAGCCGATCAGCGTGGACGTGGTCGAGGGTCAGGCGATGGTCGCCGCCGCCCGCAAGCACAAGAAGGTCGTCCAGGTCGTCACCCAGCGCCGCAGCACGCCGCACATCGTCGAGGCGCGCGACCGGGTCATCAAGGAAGGGAAGCTCGGCACGATCGGCCACGTCGAGGTCTGCTGCTACTACCACATGCGGGCCAACGACAGCCCGCCGGTGAAGCCGGTCCCGGACTTCTTCGACTACGAGATGTGGACCGGCCCGGCCCCACTTCGCCCCTACGACGCCCCGCCGTACAAGGACCTCGGCGGCGCCCCGCTGCCACACCGTCGGTGGTGGCGGACGTTCATGGAA
>DATLIF010000479.1:0-9368 GCA_035539575.1 Fimbriiglobus sp.
AGGTGAAGGTGAACGTGCCAGGGGGGCCGCAGAACGAGGCCCGGGGGTGTTTGATGGAAACTGTTTATGCACGCCATGTGCCAAACCGGTCAGAGCAGCGGCGGATACCGCCGCAACTTGAGTGTTTCAGCCCTTTTTCGCCGCCTGCCGGTCCGGAAGCGTCAACCTGCCGGAACTGGGCCTGTAATTTGTTCCGCGCCGATCGGCAAATAGCACCCGCTTGCAGGCACGTTGCTTCCCACCTGCCAGACCCCACCGCATCAGGAAGTAGCACGACACCCGCCCGGGGCGTAGACTCGACCCGCCGACATCCAACTCGTCGTGAGACCCGCCATGCCCGATCCCATCGACCGTCGCCGCTTCCTCGGCACCAGCTCCGCCGCGGCCGTTGCCATCGCAGGGCCGGCGGGAGCCACACCCCCGGCCGCGAATGCCCGCGCCGAGAAGGACCCGAGGCCGCCAGTGACCGACCCCCGGGCCACCTCCGGCGACACCCGGCACGGCCCGACGTGGGACGAACGGTTCACCCTGACCGTCGGCAATGACAGGGGCGACCTGTGTGGCAAAGATCAGCGAGCGATCCAGGCCGCCGTTGATACCGTGGCCCGGATGGGCGGCGGCACGGTCAAGCTCTTGCCCGGCGCCTTCCGGTTCCGCAACGCCGTCTACCTGTGCTCGAACCTGCGGCTCGTCGGCAGCGGCCCGGAGACGGTCATCATCAAGGAGCCGTCGGCCTCCTCGAAGCTGGCCGCCGACTCGGACTGGTACGACCAGGAGATCACCCTCGCGGACGCTGACGGCTTCCGGGTCGGGGACGGCGTCTGCCTGCGGGCGAAGAACCCGCACCACGGCGGCCCGACCGTCCTGAAGCGGACGCTGGTCGCCCGGTCGGGCAACCGGTTCAAGCTCGACCGCGGGCTGCGGGAGAACCTGTGGGCCGCCGGCAGCCCGACCGCCGCGACCCTGTTCCCACTCTTGAGCGGCGAGTTCGTCACGGGCGTGACCATCGAGGACCTGCTTCTCGACGGCAACAAGTCGAACAGCGCGGAACTGGACGGCAACCACGCCGGGTGCATCTTCCTCCAGGACTGCACGGACGTGTCCATCCGACGGGTGGTCGCGCGGGACTACCACGGGGATGGGATCAGTTGGCAAATCTGCCATGACGTGACGGTGGAGGGCTGCGAGAGCCGGGGCAACACCGGCCTGGGGCTGCACCCGGGGTCCGGGTCGCAGCGGCCGCTGGTCCGGGGGAACAAGCTGGTCGGCAATGGGATCGGGCTGTTCTTCTGCTGGGGCGTCAAGAACGGGCTGGCCGAGGGGAACGTGATCGAGGACACGCGAACCGCCGGCATCTCGGTCGGCCACCGCGACACGGACAACGTGATCCGCGGCAACACCGTGCGGCGGAGCGGGCAGGCGGGCATCCTGTTCCGACCGGAGCGGGGGAAGGGGTTCACCGGCGACCGGAACCTGGTCGAGGCGAACGTTGTGGAGGACACCGGGGGTGAGTCGGCGGCGGCGGTGGACGTGCAGGGGACGACGGCAGGGCTGGTGTTCCGGCGAAACGAGCTACGCGAGAGCCGCGGCCCGGCCAAGCGGGTCGGGGTCCGCCTGGGCAAGGACACGAAGGACATCACCCTGGAAGGGAACACGGTCACCGGGTTCGCGACCGAGGTCGAGGACCGGCGGTAGTAAGTGGTTCCGCCCGGGTGGTGGACACGCTGCCCGCGGCCGGCTACTCTCGGGGGCGAGACGAACCGGTATCCCGATGTCAGGAGTCCCCACGATGGCCCAGGTCACACGCCGCCGCGCCCTGAAGCTCGGTGCGGCCGGCACGCTCGGCTACCTCTTCACCGGTCCCGCCGCCTCCGTCGCCCGGGCTTACGGAGCCAACGGCAAGCTCCGGGTGGCCGGGGTCGGGGTCGGCGGCAAGGGGTCCGGCGACATTGAGCAGGCCGGAAAGTTCATGGACGTGGTCGCCCTCTGCGACATCGACGAGGGGCGGCTGGACAAGCGGGCCGCCACCTGGCCGTCGGCCAAAAAATACTTCGACTACCGGAAGCTGTACGACGAGGCGGCGCGGGAGTTCGACGCGGTGGTCGTCAGCACGCCGGACCACCACCACGCCCCGGCCAGCCTGCGGGCGATCACGCTGGGCAAGCACGTCTACTGCCAGAAGCCGCTCACCCACACCGTGGCCGAGGCCCGGGCGATGCGGGAGCTGGCCGCGAAGCACAAGGTCTGCACCCAGATGGGCAACCAGGGGTCAGCCCTGAGCGGTCTGCGGCGGGCCGTCGAGTTGGTCCAGGCGGGGGCGCTCGGCGGCGTGACCGAGGCGCACGTCTGGACGAACCGTCCGGCGCACTACTGGAAGCAGGCCCCCGACATCGTCGGCCGGCCGAAGGACACCCGGCCGGCCCCGAAGCACGTCCACTGGGAGGAGTGGGTCGGCCCGGCCGCGATGCGGCCCTACGCCGTCCGGGACGGCGGCAAGCCGGCCTACCACCCGCACGACTGGCGCGGGTTCTGGGACTTCGGGACCGGCGCGATGGGCGACATGGCCTGCCACACCGCGAACATGGCGTTCCGGGCACTGCGGCTGGCCGCCCCGTCGTCGGTCGTGGCCGAGTCCGGCGATCTGAACCCGGAGACGTACCCGGCGTGGGCGCACATCACCTATCGGTTCCCGGCCCGCGGGGATATGCCCGCCTGCACCCTTCACTGGTACGAGGGCAGCCGGGACGGCAAGAAGGTCCTCCCGCCGCAGGAGTTGCTGGACCGGGTGCTCCAGAAGGGGGAGAAACTGTCGGACAGCGGGTCCATGCTGGTCGGTAACAAGGGGATCCTGTTCAGCCCGAACGACTACGGGGCGAAGTTCCGGCTCCTGCCGGAGGATGCCTTCGCCGGCGTTCAAACCGACCGACCGGAGAAGGGCCCGGAGGGAACGGCGAAGGACCAGGACGTGTTCATGAAGCAGGAGTGGGCGGAGGCGATCAAGGCCGGCAAGCCCGCCCTGGCATCGTCGAACTTCGACTACGCCGGCCAACTCACCGAGACGATGCTGCTGGGCAACATCGCCGTGCGGACGCGGGGAGAGGCGCTGGAGTGGGACGCGGCCCGGATGCGGTTCGCCAACTCGGACGCGGCCACGAAGCTCGTGAGCAAGGAGTACCGCAAGGGCTGGGAGTTGCCCGGCGTCGGCTGACCTGTCTGGTCGGGTGGGTCCGGCGAGTCTTCGAGCGCCGACCCACCCGACTAAAGCAGCTTGACCAGGGTAACGGCGATCCGGCCACCAAAGCACACGTCCACGTCCGCCCCGGGCACGCGGTCCCGGGTGTGGTAATCGCCGTCGTAGTAAAGCCGCCCGTCTTCCTCGTGTCGGTAGCTGAGCGGCAACGGCCGCGGATCGAGCGGGCAGTAGACGATTTCCGGCTCCGGCTCGCCGGGCGCGAGGTGCGGCAGGTTCACGTTGTAGAACGCCCCCGAAACCGGTCGCCGGTCAAGCAACTCCCGCAGCACCCGCCCGACCTGGCGAGCGGCGCCGGGCCAGTCGAACTCGACCCCCCGCTTGCGATACTGCGAGAAGGCGACGCCTGGCCACCCGTGCAGGACCGCCTCCCGGACGGCGGCCACGGTCCCGGAGTAGTACACGTCTGCCCCGAGATTCCCGCCGTGATTGACCCCGGACAGCACCCAGTCGGCGTCCGGGGCCAGCCGGTACAGCCCGACCCGCACGCAGTCGGCCGGGGTGCCAAAGACGGTGTACCGGTGTGTGCCACTGGCCTCCACCCGAACGGCGGTGCCCGTGGTGACCGCGTGACTGACACCCGATTGCGGTCCGGCCGGTGCGGCGATGACCGGATCGCCGACCGTTCGGGCCGCGTCGAACAAGGCTTGCAGACCGGCGGCATCTATGCCGTCATCGTTGGTGAGCAACAGCTTCATTTAGTCAGGGTAGCAACCGGCGAAAGTCCCACGGAACGGCCAGACTGGAATGATGGAAGAGTCGAAGCGGAAGTGAAAAAAGACCGGCCAGAACCCCCGAGCCGTCGCCCAATCAGCTCGGAAACCCCAGCCGGTCTGTACGCATAATTGGCCGGATGGTGTCGGATGTCAAGTCGCCGGGCAAGCCGACTGTGGGAAGTTTTGACAGGGCGTCGGGGAACCCGACAGGGATGCGTGAGGTCCAATCGCCTATGCCGACAAATCTCAAGATATAAATCGTTGTTTTATATCGACTTGTGGATTGATTTCAGTCATCGACCAGGACATGGCGCATGATCTGCCTTCTCACTCCTCGTCGCCCTGGACCGTCGCCCAAAATCGCCCAAACGGTCTTCGCCCACTGGATAACCCGGCCACGCCCAGGCCGGGTTTCTCATTGCACACGACTCACGTTCCGTTCGCCTACGGAACCCGCCCGCGTCGGGGGGCCGCCCAGGCCCATGCCCCCTTCGACGCGGGCGGTTGATTTTCCCCCACTCACCGCGGCCCATTCGACCGCATCCACTCGACGTAGGTCCTCGCGTACCGGTCCAGGTTCTCGATCGACCCGCCGCCGCGGACTGGGGAGCACATCTCGTACACCGCCACCCCGTTGAAGCCGCCGTCCGACAGGCCCCGGAAGAATGCCGGGTAGTCGATGAACCCCTCCCCGAACGGGACCGCCCGCACCAGGTCCGGCCCGGCCGGCTCGTAGTTCACCAGGTCCGGCCGGTAACGGTGCCGCGGCAGCCGGACGTAGTCCGCGTTCGTGGTCAGCACCGCGTGCGGGGCGGCGGTCCGGGCCGCCTCGTACAGGTCTTCGCCCCGCAGGGCCGGGGACCAGGCGTCGAATCCGAGCTTGCAGTTCGGCCGGCCGACGTCGGCCAGCAACTCCAGGAGCGCCGCGGTGTGAACGGCCAGGTCGTGGTGGTTCTGCACGGCGATCGTGACGCCGTGGGCCGCGGCGCGGTCGCAGACCTCCCGCAGTGCGGTCACGACCCGCTGCCAGACATCCACGGGGCCAACTCCGTCAGCCTCGTAAGCAGTAAACACCCGCACGACGCCGGTCCCCAGTTGAGCCGCGGCGTGACAAAGGGACTCGACGTAGGCGAGTTGCATCTCCAGGAGTGGCACCTCGGCGGCGACCCGCGTCCCGAAGTCGGTGTACGCGGCCACGACCGCGCACCGCACCCCGGCTGCCCTCAGGTCGTCGCGCAGACTGGCCAGGGCGTCCGCGTCGTGGTCGAGCGGCGACAGGTGCGGCCGCTTGCCGGCGAGCATGACGGCGTCGTAGCCGAGTTCACCAGCCAGGCGGACGAACTGGCGGAGGTCCAGTGCGGCCTGCCCCCACAACCCGGCGTAGCTCACCGAGAACAGTCCCAGTTCCATCGCGGCACCCCTACTTCGCGGCCGCCTGGCCGCCCAGCACGGTGTCGAACAGCTTGTACGCCGCCTCTCGCATCTCGGGCGGGAAGTCGTGGGCGGCCTCCGGGTGTTCGACCCGCAGACGGTCCGGGTGCCCGTACAGCTTGAAGACAGGTCGGGCGGCGGTGGCGATCCGGTCCACACTGTCGGCCCGGAAGTTGGAGTCCTTCGTCGGGGCGACGATCAGGACGTGCCGCGGGGCCAGCGCGCCGATGAGTTCGTGGAAGTCGAACGGAATGTCGGCCAGCCGCCCACGGTAGCCGGCCAGCTTCGGCATGTACCGGGTCTGGCACCAGCCCCGCTCCGACTGCCAGTTCTTCTCGTCCCCGCCGTAGTAGTCGAGGTACGAGTCCAGCCCGCAGCTCGACACGACCGCCTTCAGCCGGTCGTCGAAGACGGCCGTGTAGACGGAGTTGTGCCCGCCGAGCGAGTGGCCGATCGTGCCGAACGCCTTTGTGTCCACGAACGGCAGCGACGCCAGCAGGTCCAGCCCGCGTATGTTGTCCCAGACGGCCTTCAGGGTGCCGCTCTCCCAGCCGAGCGCCTTGAGGTCGGGCTGGTACTTCGCCAGCAGCGGGTAGTTCGGGGCAAGGGTGACGTAGCCGCGCTCGGCCAGTTCGGCGGCGTACCCGCGGTTGGGCTGCTTGCCGAGCCCGACCACGATCCCGTGCCCGACGACGTTGTTGGTGCCGTGCAGGCACAGCACCGCCGGCGCCTTCCGCTTGCCCGCCAGCACATCCTTGGGGATGAGCAGGTAGGCCGGAACGCGCGAGCCGGGCTCCGAGGCGTAGGTGATGAGCCGGCGGACATACGTCCCGGCGTCCACCTCCTCCTCGGTCTTCGGGTCCAGCGGGCACCGCTTCTCGGGTCCGGGCAGCTTGCCCATGACCGCCTCCATCCCGCGGACGACCTCCGCGCGGCGCTTCCCCCAGTCCGCGACGGTCTTCACCGGCGCGGGCTTGCCGTCGCCATCACGGTAGACCAACAGGTTGTCCCGAGGCAGCCGCGGCGCGTCGGGCGGGTCGGCACCGAAGGCGGCGGCCGACGCCGCGAGTATCCCGGCCGAGAGAGTGAGTGCCGTGAGTGTGAGCGGACGTGCCATATCGATCCCCTGCTGAGCAAATCAGAACGCGACGTTAGCCGGTCTTGTCGGAGTGTATCCGCAGTCGCGGCCGGGATACCAGACGTGAGCCGCGCGATTCTCCGTAACCTACACTCTGGTAGACCCGAGTACCGGGAAGGGCGATCATGCGTATCCGTCTCTGCCTGCTCGGCGTGTTCGCGGTCGTACCGGTCGCCGGAGCCGAGCCGCCCGCGAAGCTCGTCCCGTACTTCGCGCCGCCGGCGGAGTTCGCCGGCGACCTGGGCAAGTACCGCTCCCCGCTGCGGTTCGACGACGGCACCCCGGTCCGCACCCCGGAGGACTGGCAAAAGCGGCGGGCCGAGATCCTCCGGTACTGGCACGCGCAGATTGGCGAGTGGCCAGCGCTCATCGAGAAACCAAAGATCGAGTTCGCGGAGAAGGAGCGGCGCGAAGGCGTCACCCAGCAACGCATCAAGATCGAGACCGCGCCGGGCCGGACGGTGGACGACGCCTACCTGCTCGTCCCGGACGGCCCGGGTCCGTTCCCGGCGGTGCTGGTCGTCTACTACGAGGCGAAGACCGGCGTCGGGCTGGGCAAGTCGCCGCTGCGCGACTTCGCGCTGCAGCTCGCCCGCCGCGGGTTCGTCACGCTCTCACTGGGCGGCGACCCGAACACCTACTATCCGTCGAAGGAATCCTGCCGCATCCAGCCGCTGTCGTTCCACGCCTACGAGGCCGCGAACTGCTGCAATGCGCTGGCGGGCATGGCGAACGTGGACCCGAAGCGAATCGGCGTGGTCGGCCACTCCTACGGCGGGAAGTGGGCCATGTTCGCCGCGTGCCTGTACGAGCGGTTCGCGTGCGGGGCGTGGTCGGACCCCGGGATCGTCTTCGACGAGTCGCGGGCCAACGTCAACTACTGGGAGCCGTGGTATCTGGGGTTCGAGCCGGGGCAGGAACCTCGCAAGCGGGGCATCCCGAGCAAGGCGAACCCGCGCACCGGGCCGTACAAGAAGATGATGGCCGACGGCCACGACCTGCACGAACTGCACGCCCTGATGGCGCCGCGGCCGTTCCTGGTCTCCGGTGGCGCGGAGGACCCGCCCGAGCGGTGGAAAGCGTTGAACCACTCGATCACCGTCAACAAGCTACTCGGAGTCGAGAACCGCGTTGCCATGACCAACCGGAAGACCCACGCCCCCACGCCGGAGTCGAACGAACTGCTCTACCTGTTCTTCGAGTCGTGCCTGAAGCCGATGAAGTGACCGCGGAAACACGGTTGCCGGCTTGACCGCGGTCCGGCCGTATGCGAAAGTCAGTTTCCCTCCTCGTTCGACCCGCCAGAATCGCTGCCTGCCTGAGTCTGTTTCCGTCGAGTTTGTCCTGCCCCGCCACCCTCCCCGCACCTCCGGAGGCATCCGTGTTTCGACTCGACCTCGGACCGACCAGCCGCTACTGCGACGGCGCCGACCGCCGCAGCTTCCTCCAACTCGGCGTCGCCGGCATGGCCAGCCTCGGACTACCGCAACTGCTGCGTGCGAAGGCGGCGTCCGGTCAAGCAACATCCAGTCGGGACACGTCCGTGATCCTGATCTGGCTCGACGGCGGGCCGGGACACATGGACATGTACGACATGAAGCCGGACGCCCCGGCCGAGTACCGCGGCATCTGGAACCCGATCCGCACCCGCGTCCCGGGGTTCGACGTCACCGAGTTGTTCCCGAAGCAGGCCAAGATCACCGACAAGTTCTCGATGGTCCGGTCGCTGCACCACGACACCGGCGACCACTTCGCCGGCGGGCACCGGATGCTGACTGCGAAGGACCTGGGGGTGAGCGGGGCGAACACCGCGCAGAAGTTCCCCGGCATCGGGGCAATCGTCAACCGCGAACTCGGCCCGCGCCGGCCCGGTCTGCCCGGCTACGTGGCGGTCCCGCACGCCGCGAGTATTGGGCTCAACCCCGGGTACTTCGGCGGGGACATGCTCGGCGTGCAGAACGACCCGTTCGCGACCGGCGGCGACCCGAACGCGCCGGCCTTCACCGTGCAGAACCTCAACCTGGCGAACGGCCTGACCGTCGAGAAACTCGACGACCGGCGGTCGCTGCTGAAGCACTTCGACACGTTCCGCAGCGACCACGACCGCCGGGGCACGGCGGCAGCGATGGACCGGTTCGGCCGCGAGGCCTACGAGTTCGTCGCCGGCCCGGCGGCCCGGGCCGCGTTCGACCTGGGCAAGGAGGACCCGCGGCTGCGCGACCGGTACGGGCGGCACACCTGGGGGCAGTCCACGCTCCTGGCCCGGCGGTTGGTCGAGGCCGGCTCGACGTTCGTGACGGTCCATCTCGGCGGCTGGGACCACCACTGGGATCTGAAGGCCGGGATGGAGCGCTACCTACCGATGGTGGACGGCCTGGTGTCGGCGCTGTTCGAGGACCTCGACGACCGCGGCCTGCTGGAGACGACCCTGGCCGTGCTGTGCGGCGAGTTCAGCCGGACGCCGAAGATGAATGACGGCGGTAACGGTGGACCGCCGATGAGCCAGGGGACGCCGGGCCGCGACCACTGGGGCAACGCGATGTTCTGCCTGATGGGCGGCGGCGGGGTGAAGGGCGGGCAGGTGGTCGGCTCGACCGACCGGCTCGGTACCGCGCCGAAGACCCGGCCGCTGACGCCGTCCAACGTCCACGCCACGATCTACCGCGTCCTGGGCATCGACCCGAAGCTCCAGCTCCTCGACCCGGCCGGCCGGCCCGTCCAGGTCCTCGACGACCCGGAGCCGATCGCCGAGCTGCTCTAGCAGGCTGCTGAAAAACCCTGGAGTGCGGGTGTTTTTGCCATTTCCGGATGGTCGACACAGTCGGTTCGCCGG
>DATLIF010000480.1:0-9098 GCA_035539575.1 Fimbriiglobus sp.
GAGGGAGGAACAGAAGAAGTGGTCCGACGCGGGGATCATGCGCTACGACCTGACCACCGCTCCGGCACAGCCGGTGGAGGGACCGGTTCAGCCGAGCCGGCCGCCGCACTAGCGTTCACCGGGACCGCGGCCATCCCGTCCGCGGTCCCGGAGCATCTCACCCCTTCGCCAGCGACACGCAGATAATCTCCTTACCGTTACGGGTGATCAGGCACTTATCGGCGAACGCCGGGTGGCACCAGACCGCCTTGCGGCCGCGGGTGGACAGGTCCGGCTCGATGATGTGTGCCCGACCCAGTTCCTCGTAGCCCTTGGCCGTCAGCCGGCAGACGACCAGGTCGCCCAGGTCCGTCACCGCGAACACCTTGTCCCCGTTCTCCACCCAGAAGGCCGACGCGAAGAGCGGCTTCTTCTCGCCGAACAACGCATCGTCCTTCCAAACCAACTCGCCCGACGTGGCCTTGCGACACTCGACCTCGCCATCGTTGTTGACGCCGAACAGGTGGCCGTCGCGAACCAGCATGGTGGTCATGAGAGTCGGCAGCGTCTCCGGCCCCTTCGGCGTCACCTTCGAACCCCAGGCGACCGACGCGGCCGGTTTGTCCTTGGCCAGGCGGACCGCCATGCACCCGTCGTAGGCGGACGAGACGTAGACCATGTCTCCGGCCACCTTCGGCGTGGCGATGTTCACCGCCGGGCCGGGCCGAACTGGGTCCTTCCCCTCGGGCAGGTCCGGGAACTTCAGCCGCCAGTACACCTCCCCGGTGTCGGGGTTCAACCCGGCGATCTGCCGGGACGTCCATGCGACGAGTTGCTTCCTACCACCGGCCTCGGCGAACACCGTCGGGGCGTAGCACACCTCGCGGTCGGTGAGTGCTTTCCACAGTTCCTTACCGGTCTTCTTGTCGAACGCCCGCACCGCGCCGCCGTCCCCGCCGACCAGCGTGATGAGCTTGTCGCCGTGAACCAGCAGGTGTGACGAGAAGCCCCAGATCGGCGGCATCACGTTGTAAACCACTGGTGGCGGCGGGAGTCCCTCATCATCGGACTTCTTGGGCTTCGCTTCGGGTTTCTTCGGCTTCTCGCCGCTCTCCTTGACGAAGTTCTTCGACCAGACCGGCTTGCCGGTATCGGCGTCCAGGCACAGCATGTCGCCCATGGTCCCGAGGGTGTAGACGAACTTCCCCTCAACGACCGGCGTGGTCCGCGGCCCCTCCGGGTAGCTGATCCGGGTGTAGGGGCAGTCGTACTCGTGCGCCCAGAGTTCCTTGCCGGACTTCGCGTCCAGGCACAGAACCCGCTCGGTGCCGGGCAACGTCCCGAGCGCGCCCGCCCCCTTGGGGGCGGGGCCCTTCGCACGCCGGTCCATGACGTACACCTTGCCGCCGACGACGGCCGGGCCGGCGTACCCGGACCCGATCGGCTTTCGCCAGAGCACTTTCGGCCCGCCGTCGGGGAACTTGTCGAGGGTTCCCGTCTCCACCCAGACGCCGTCCCGGTTCGGGCCGAGCCACTGCGGCCAGTCGGCGGCCGTCGCGGGCGTGCCGACGGCCAGGGCCACAAGCGGCCCCGCGATCCACCTGCATGACATGAGCGATCCCCCGGCGGGCGAACGGGACTCGCCCCCCGCACCACCCGCCGACGGCGCGGGGCCGCGGGCCGATTTTACCGGCCCGACCGGCCCGCGTCGCAAAACCGGACCGGTTTTTCAGACCAGGGGTCGAGTGTGCCGGCCGCGAGAGCCCGGCAGACCGCCAGACGAACTCAGTTTCGCTTGAACGGGTTGCACCGGCCGGATATGGTCCAAAGATAGTCCCATGCCGGCGGTGTCCGGCGGTTCACTTCGGGGGCGTTCGGGATGTGGCGTAGCCTGCTCAACCGCCGTCCGCTCGCCGCGGCCGGTCTGCTCGCGGCCGTGGGGCTCGCACTGACGTCGACCCACGCCGCCGGGCAGGTGCCCAACGACCCGTTCAAGCCGGTCGAACCGATCCGAATGCCGCTGGACAAGGCTGGCGTCTGGACGCTGCACTTCTCCTACCTTCCGCCACGGATCGTCCCGGTGGATACCCCGGCCGGCAAGAAGAACGCCTGGTACATGGTCTACAAGGTGTGGAACACCAGCGACACGCCGGTCGAGGTCATGCCCACGTTCGAACTGGTAACGCGAGACGGCGAGCTACGCAGCTTCCTCGACGACCTCCAGCCGATGGTCTTCAGGCAGATCCGAAAGATCGAGGACCCGAGCGTAAGCGACGCGAAACCGACCGGGGAGCTGAACATCCAGTCGTCGGTCTCCATCAGCGAGAAGAAGATCCCGGTGACCAAGGCCGAGTCGGTCCCGCGTGCGGTGTACGGGGTGGCGATCTGGCTGGACGTGTCGGAGAAGGCACCGACGACCAACAACTTCAGCGTCTTCGTCGGCGGGCTGTCGAACGGCGTGGCGGTGTCCGAACAAGACGGCGGCCAGGAGACAGTCACCCAGAAGACGCTGCAACTGGACTTCTTCCGCCCGACCGACAATGCGCGGCCGGGACAAAATGACATCCGGCCCAACGACAACGGCGGACTGGGCGAGTGGACGTGGGTTTATCGCGCTGCACCGGCCCGCAAGGCCGCGGCCGCCCCACCGGAGAAGAAGGCTCAACCGGAGGAGAAGAAGTAGGGTCAGGCGGCCCAGATCACGCATCACCGCCGGGCGGGCCGATCGGCCCGCCCGGCTCTGTTTCCACCCTGTCTGCGATGATCGCCACCGGTCGATCGGCTGCCCGGGTCAAGATGACCGCACGGTGTCCGTCGCCCTTCAGCTTCCATTTCGAAACGACCTCGTCCACCTCGACCGGCGAGCCTCGCTTGACCACAGTCACCCGACCGACGCCCCGCTCCCTGAGCCATTCGCCAACCCGCCGGACCTGAAACGGCATGACCTCCTGTAAGCGGTACGCCGAGGCAAATGGCGTCGGAATGAAGGAGTCTGAGGTCAGGAACGCGATCCGCGGGTCGATTTGAGTGAACCCCAGGCGATGGCCCAGTTCACCGACCAGTCCGGCTCGCGTCACCGCCGGGTCGGGATCATAGACGAACGCCCCGACCGGCCCGACGGCCGCCGCTACGTTCGGGTCGCCGACCAGGGTGTGCGAGCCAGGCAAGACGGTTGCCCGTGCCTCGTCATACCTCAGCGGACCGAACCACAGGACGCACTCCTTCAGTTCGCCGCCGAGTGAGATGAACTCCGGCCCGGCGTCGAGGTCGGTCAACTCGCTTTTCGGGAACCCGGGGGCGACCTTCACCCCGAACGGGAATGCGCCAGTAAACCGGCCGACCAGGGCAGCGACCGGCGGCTCGGAGTCGTGCAGCGAGAGGGTCCGCCGGCCGCCCGGCCGCCGGCCCGGGTCCGCAAACGCGGCGGGGCAGTCCGACAAGTCGGCTGCCAGCGCGTCGTCGCAGACGAACCGGCCGCCCAGGCCGTATGCGGCAAGGTTCGCCTCCGCCATCCGCAGCCGCAGAGGGTCACGGTCCACCGCGACGGCCGCGTGGCCGGCAGCAGCAAGGCCGATTGCGTCGCCGCCGATGCCACAGCACAGGTCGGCCACCGTACCGAACGCCGCGAACCGCCCGGCCCGGTAGCGCGACACCGGCTCCGCGGAGGCCATCTCCAGTGCCTCGCGGGTGAAGAACATCTCGCTGGCCCGCGAGAACTTGACGTGGGCACGCTCGCGCAGCATCACGGTGTCCAGCGCGGCCCGCACCAGTTCTGGCGGATAGTGCTTGCGCAGCCGGTCGAAGCAGGCGGGATATTTCGCCTCGGTCGGCTGAAGATCCCGCGCCGCGGCGAGGGCCGAGCGGCCGGTCGGTTCGAGCAGCCGGTCAAAGGTGGCGACGTCCATTTACACGACTCGCGTCCCGCCGACGTAGACCTGCCGCACGGTCAGGTCCGCATCCAGAACGACCAGGTCCGCCGCCTTCCCCGGCTCCAGGCTGCCGTACTCCGTGTCCACGCCGAGGATGCGGGCCGGGGTCAGGGTCGCCATGCGCACGACCTGCGGGAGTGGGACACCGGTCAGCCGGTGGAAGGTACGGACGCAGTGGTCCATGCCCATCACGCCGGAGGCGAGCGCTTTGCCGTCGAGTGTGACCCCCACGTCGTCCAGGCGTCGAACCAGTTCGCCGTCCCCCTCCGGGCCGAACCAGTACTCGCCGTCCGGCAGGTCCACCGCCCGCATTGCGTCGGTGACGAGCGCCAGTCGGTCCGGCCCTTTCACCTTGTACGCCAGCCGCAGCAGTTCGGCGGTCAGGTGCTTACCGTCTGCGATCACCTCCGTGGTCAACTCGTCAAGAGCGAGCGTCGCCTCCATCACCCCGCCACGCATGGGGTACGTCTGCGCTTGCCGCAGCCGCGCCCGGTCGGACATGGCGCAGAACAGGTGATCGACGTGCCGAACCCCCCACCCGACCGCCGCCTCGACCTGCGGGAAGGTGGCGTAACTGTGCCCGGCGGTGACGAGCAACCCACGCTCCCGCGCCGCACGCACCAGCCGCCCCACGTCCGGTAGTTCCGGGGCGACGGTGAGCGTCTTCAGCCCCTTGCCGGCGTAGGAGAGCAACTGTTCGTCCCGGGCCGGGTCCGGGGTCAGGAAGTCGCGGACCGGGTGGCAGCCCTTCGCTTCCGGAACGAAGTACGGACCGTACAGGTGGCCGCCGAGGATACGCGAGCCCCCTGTGTCGCCAATCTCGTGGCACAGGTGCAGGAACCGCTCGTACTGCTCGTACCGGGCGACAGTACTGGTCGGGGTCAGCGAAGTGGTGCCATGGCGAGCGTGGCAACGACACACCGTGCGGAACGCCTCCGGGGTCAGGTCCATGAAGTCGGCGCCGTCGCCGCCGTGGACGTGCAGGTCGATGAAACCGGGGGCGAGGTACGTTCCGCTGAGGTCGAGCCATTCGGCGTCGCGTCTGTTCCTCAACTCCGCGAGCGGGACAATCCGTCCATCCGCGACGCCGACCCCGCCCTCGGGGAGCAGTCGGTCGGGTAGTACCAGGGTTGCGTTCACGAAGGCGATGCGACTCACGGATCGGCTCCGGCGTCGGGGTGGGCTTCGGGCGGGTGATGGCTATGGTATCTGCATCGACCGACGGAGGCAGACATGGCCCGACGAGAGCTGGCCGGGATGCGGGTACTGGTGACCGGGGCGTCACAGGGGATCGGCCGCGCGCTGGCCATTGCCGCGGCGAAACGCGGCTGCAAGGTGATCGCCACCGCCCGTTCGGCCGACCTGCTCAACGAACTCGCCGCCGAGGTCAAGGCCGCCAACGGCACGATCGCCACTGTCGCCGGGGACATCACCAGCCCGACCGACCGGCAGAAGATGGTGAACGCCGCGACGGAGCACTTCGGCGGCCTGGATGTACTCATCAACAACGCCGGCATCGGGGCCACCGGCCACTTCATGGACTCGAAGCCCGAGACACTGCGGCAGATCTTCGAGACGAACTATTTCGCCCTCTGCGAGATGATTCGCGTCTCCCTGCCCGTGCTCAAGCAGGGCAACAAGCCGGCGATCGTGAACATCTCGTCGGTGGTCGGCCGGCGCGCGCTGCCGGCTCGCGGACTTTACTCGGCGAGCAAGTTCGCGGTCGCGGGGTTCAGCGAGGCGATCCGGGCGGAACTGGCCAAGGACGGCATCGACGTGGTCGTGGTGAACCCCGGGCTGACGCAGACGAACTTCTCGAAGAACCTGCTGGAGAACAAGGCGAAGATCTCGATGGAACACCAGCGCGGCATGACCAGCGAGCAGGTCGCCGAGGCGACCCTGAACGCGGTGGCCGCCGGCCGCAACGAGGTGACGCTGACCTTCAAGGGCAAGTTGCTGGTGCTGGTGGCCCGGTTCGCCCCGTGGGTAGTGGACTTCTTCGCGAAGAAGAAGGTCCGCGAGTTGTTCGCCGACGAGATCGCCGAGCGGGAGCGGAAGAAGGGGGCCGCTGCACCGTAGACGAGACGGACCACCGATTATTTCTTCGGATCGGCCTTCTTGGCCAAGTTCTTCTCGATGGAATCGAAGGTGTACGTCCCCCTCCCCTCGGCGGCCCACCACTTCTGGGCCTTGGCGATAGCCTCAGACCGCTCGTCCGGCGTGCCGCCCCGCTTGAAGCCGAAGTCCCTGCCGGTCTGCTTCTGAAGGTATTCGACCGCGGTCTCCGCGTGGGAGCGACTGGCGGACACCGCCTTCGGGCTGACAGCCAGTCCCAGGATCGGGACGGCGCTAGGATTGCTATCGGCCTTGCCGCTGTTAATGACCGCGACCCACACCGCCCCCGCCGCGGGTCCCTTGCCCTTGTCAATCTCGTGGGTCGAGATGAAGTGCAGGTACTCCCACTCGCGTCGGCCGCCGTGGGTGCAAAGGTACGGTGCGATGACGCAATTGAACTCTCCCCCTCCGTGCAGCCTCAACTCGTCGTAGAAGACATCCACCGCGCTCGTGTCTCCGAACTCCGCCAAGACGTTAGCGACGTACACCGCGACGTGGTTGCGACCATACTGCCGCACCATGTTCCGGAGTACCTTCAAGCCATACTCCTTGTCGTCGGTCTTCTGACTCTCCCCAATCCGGATCAGGTTCTTGGCCATCCACACCTTGTCCGGGTACCAGTCGGCGTGCCCGATCTGGTCCCGGATGCCGGCCGCGACCGACTTGTCCTTGTTCTCTTTCCACCATTCCTCGACCCGGCGAACGGCCTTCTCCCGGTCGGCCTCCGGAAACTGGTGGAACCACACGCCCCGGCCGTTGGTGCCCGCGAACCGGCACCGGGAGTGGTATTCGATTACCTCCAAGGCCACGTCGCAGGTCCGAGGCAGGGTGCCCACCCCGCTCACCCACGCCTGTGGGAAGCCGGCTCGCGTCGGCGTGCGGTCGCGCAGGGCCGGGATCAACTCCCCGATCACCGCCCGGTCCATCTTCAGGAGCCGGGCAGCGGGGTCGTCGCCGGCCTTTTCCAGTTCCGCCGGCCTGGGCGGCCAGTCGGCGGAGAAGTGAAGCCGGGTCTCGCCGAGCCGGCCGGCCTGTCCGGCGTCCTTCTTCGGTGGGTTCGCGACCGACCAGTCCAGGTCGGCGGCCAGAGGCCGGGCGTAGCGCAGGTAGTGACTCTCGGGGTGGGCGGCGATCGCCTTCTTCAGGGCTTCCAGCACCCTCTGCCGGTCCTCCCCCTTGACGAGGTCGCCGCCGGCCTTGTGGTAGGCGTCGGATAGTCCCGTCCGATAGCGGAGGTAGTTCGGCCCGCAGACCGCTGGCCGTGACAGGAAACAGGAAGACGGCGAACAAGAGGCGCGGTCGCATGGTCGGCTCCTCGGGCAGTCATCATCTTGGCTAACGGTGGTGCCGGAACGGACGTTGGCAGATGGCTCACCGCTCCCCGGGCGGGTTGGGTACGGAGAAGATCTCTCTCAGCGCCTCCAGCCGACCGCCGCGGAACCCGAACACCTGCGCCCACTCCCCCTCGTATGGCTCGCCGGACGGTCGGTAACGGCCGCGCTCCCGGGCGATCACGATCACCGTCTCGCCCTGGGCGACGACGGAGACGATCTGGACTTCCTGCTCGTCCACCATTGCGAAGTTGCGACCCATCGCCTCCAGCACCGCGGCCCGGCCGACCCATCGTCCGTTGAATGGGTGGCCGGGCGTGCCGGTGATGGTCATCACCACGTCGTCGGTCATCCGCTCCACGACCCCGACGAAGTCCGACCGGCCGACCGCCTCGTACATCTCCAGCAGGCGGCGCACGTTCCCGGACTCGACCGGCCGCGAGGCCGCCTCGGGGTCGATCAGGTGAAACGCCCGGCGGACGTCCGCTATCAACCGCTGGATGGATTCCGGGCTCATAGGGTCAGCGGCAGACGACAAGCGGGCGAAGGGTGCCCAGCGTCTTCGGTCCGATCCCCTTGACCCGCCGCAGATCATCAGGGGACTTGAAGCGCTCCGAGTTGCGAGACTCGATGATCTTGCGAGCCATCACCGGCCCGATCCCAGGTAATCGTTGGAGGTCCGACGCCGTTGCCGAGTTCACGTCCAGTGGCGGGTCGCCTGCGCGTAGCTTGCCGGACCGGGTCGGCGGAGTGGACGGGGCGACCGGCTTACGCTCCAGTCGCTCGACCGTCGGCTCGGCCGCGGGTTCATCGGGAGCGGGCACCGCTACCCACGGGCGGATCTTGTCCAGCGTCCGGTCGCCGATCCCGTGGACGGCGTTCAGGTCGTCCACGGCGGCGAACTGGCCATGTTCGCGTCTGTGGGACAGGATCGAGTCCGCCAGCGCCGGCCCGACGCTCGGGATTTGCAACAACTCGGCGCGGTCGGCGGAGTTCAGATCGACATGCCGGACGATGGGCGCCGGGTGGTGGTCGGTCGGATGTGCGACGAGCCGATGGCCGTAGCCTCGGTAGACCAACAGCCCGACCATCACGACACCGACTGCCGCCAGCGCAACCTGCGCCCGCCGGGGCGATGGGGACGGGTCGCGGGAGTCAGGTGGCGCATTCACAGCGGTCATTCCGGCTGGCACAACCGGTATCACCGCCCGATTCTATACCCCCGGCAAAGTCAACACCACATACCGGCACCAGTTTCCGAGTACCGGGGCCAGTCGCAGCAGCCTGCGATCAGCGGAATCGAGACCGCTGGCAATCAACCGGTTGTGCCAGACCCGACGGACCATGCCGAGAAACTGAAAACCTTCCACCCGCAGCCCGGGGAAGATTTCGCGAAGCGGTACGAGGTCTTTCGCTGTCAGCGGCCGCTCGTCGGGTGTGCGCTGCTTGCCAGGGTACGGCAGGCGACGGCGTGCGAACTCCAGAAGCGGGTTGCCGCCCCACGGTTCGCAGAAGACCGCCACGCCGCCGGGTGCCAGCACTCGCCGCAGTTCGGCCCCTGCCTTCGTCAGATCGAGGTGATGCAGCACCGCGCTGCCCCAGACCGCGTCGAACGAGTTGTCCGGGAACGGTAGGTGTTCACCGTCTGCGACGACGAATCGGGCGGACACACCATTCGCCGCGGCGCGCCGTTCGGCCTCACAGACGTACCCCGGCGAGAGGTCAAATGCGGTGACGGCTGCCC
>DATLIF010000481.1:0-5083 GCA_035539575.1 Fimbriiglobus sp.
GCCGCTTCTCCGCCGCGAGCATCAGCGTCGGGAGGCGTTCCGGCGGGAGTCCCATCAGTCGGCAACAGGTCGCGTCCACTGCCACCAGGTCCGCCCCCATCACCAGTGCACCGACGTGCTTCGCGGTTCCGTTCAACGGGCCGTCCCCCTCCATGCCGGTGATCCCATCCACGATCGCCAGGTGCGGGGTGTGCGTCAGGGCGATGTCCACGATGCTGTTCGGGATGCCACGCCAGTGCAACTCGTTCTTTGGCCAGCCGTAGCAGATCCCGGGGAGCGTACCGAACAGGTTCTTCAGCGACAGCGTCGCCCCGGCCCAGTGGTGTGTCTTCAGTTTGGGCAGACTGACGAACACATCGGCCGAGAGGACCGTCCGCGACAGGTACAGGTGGTCCAGGCCGGTACACCGGCCGAGGTTCGTCACCTTGACCGGCTCGTCGTGGTTGATGTCCACGAATCGCACGCTGTGCTCCCGCAGGACGTCGCCCAGCCCGCTCTCGTTGACCAGGAACTGCACGTTCCGCCAGTGCCCCGGCCCCTCGGCCACGACGACCTCCGCGGCCCCCTCGCGCTTGAACAACTCAATCACCGCCGACACGAACCGCGGGTCAGTGTTGATGACCTTGTCCCGGTGGTACTCGACCAGGTTCGGCTTGAGCACGACCCGCTTGCCCGCAACCGGGACGGCCGCGCGAAAGTGTTCGTACTGCTTCTGGAGAATGTCCGCCAGCGGAGCGTCGTAGTCGTCGGCCCGCGCGATGTGGACGGCCGAGGTCGCCGGCAGCGGCCGGAGTTTGCCCAGGCCGTTGAGAAAGATGCCGCGTACCTTCGACTTGATCCGCTGCCCAAGTGGCGGCTTTGGGGCCGACCCGTTGGCCCCTGGCCCAGTTCGGTCCGACCCGTCCGCCACCCGCGGCGGGTCGGTGAGACGGAATGGGTGGCGTTGCCCCGCGTCCAGGGCCAGCGCCGCCAGCGCCAGACGCAATGGCCCCGCCCCGAGGCCGGTCGTGGCGTCAATCTCGGCGGCCGCCGACTCCCGGATGCGTTCGTCCAGCCCGGGAAGGGCCGCGCGGGTCGGCTCGTCCCCGGACTGGGCGGCCAGCGCCAGTTTGATCCAGGCGAGATGCTCCAGGTCGGTCGTCTGCGACCCGTGGACCCGCAGATAACCCTTCGCCGCATCAATCCGCGGCTCGTCGGTGATCCCCTGAAGTGCGAGGAGCATCAGCGCGGTCGGCCCGGGGATTGGCTCGGTCCGCTTGCCCAGCACGAACCGGTTGCCGTAGTTCACGCCGCCGGTGTCGAACGCCCGATCCAGGATGAGCCGCAGCCCCTCACGCACGCGGGGATGATCGCCCTTCCCTGCCGCTCGCAGGGCCAGACAGGCCCAGGCGGTCGGCTCGACCCAGGAGAACGTCTCCTCGGCCCACGGCCAGCCGACCAGTTGCAGGTCGATGTCCTGCATGTCCGCGACCTCGGGGTCGGCCTTCAAGACACGACCGCGGATCGTCAGCAGTGACTCGGCGATGACTTCGGCAGGATGGCCGAGCCTGCTCCGGGTGAACAGGACCAGTGCCGTCGGCCAGGCCGCCTGCGGCCGGCCGCGACCCAGCCGGTAGCTGCCGTCCGAATGCGCGTTGGACTCGATCGCACGCATTCCGGCCTGGATGTGCTGCGCATGGCGCTCCGGGTCGGCGGACAGGGCCAGCACCGCGAGACAGGTCGGCTCCAGGTGGGCCGGCTGTCCCGGCTGGTAGCCCCAGCCGCCGTCGGGAGACGCCAGCCCGGCCAGTTGGTCGAGGATCGGAGTGAGGTCAGACATCAGAACCGCCCTTGCGGAATGAGTACCAGGTCGCAGTTTTCCGCCAAAGCCTAGAACATGTTCCCACCGGTTGACGGTATGCGGCCCCGGACCGGCGGGTAGAATCACCCGCAATGGAGGGCCGACCGGTGCGAGTGGCACACTTTGACTGCTTTAGCGGAATTAGCGGGGACATGGTCCTCGGTGCGCTGATCGATGCCGGAATACCTGTGGACGCGATCCGGTCTGCCCTGGACTCGCTCGGCCTGCCGATCACGCTGGAGGTCGAGCGGGTCAAGCGGAACGGCATCGCCGGCACCAAGGTGAACGTGATCGCGCCGGACCAGGAGGATTACCGCTTCCTGCCGGACGTGGATGCGATCATCGCCCGCGGTCGGCTGACTGACCGCCAGCGGGACCTGGCGCTGACGATCTTCCGAAAGCTGGCGACCGCGGAGGCGGCTGTCCACGGCATGCCGGTCGAGCGCGTCCACTTCCACGAGGTCGGGGCGCTGGACAGCATTGCCGACATCATCGGCGCGGCCGTCGGGCTGGACCTGCTCGGGGCAGAGCGGTTCACCAGCCGCCCGGTGCCGACCGGTCATGGCACGGTCAAGTGCGCCCACGGGCTTATGCCGGTGCCGGCACCCGCCACGGCCGAGTTACTCCGGGGAGTGCCGCTGGCCACGTCGCCGGTCAAGGGCGAACTAACCACACCGACCGGGGCGGCGATCCTCGCCACGGTGGTCACGGAATTCACCGAAAGCCCCGCGATGACGGTCGAGGCGATCGGCCACGGGGCGGGGACGAAGGACTTCATTGAACAGCCAAACCTCCTGAGACTCTTCGTCGGCACGGCGAACACTGGTCGTCAGACCGTGGAGGGCGAGCAGGACGCAGTCGTGGTCCTCGAAACGAACCTCGACGACGTGCCAGCCGAGGTGATCGGGTACTGCGTCGATGCGCTCTTCGCGGCCGGGGCACTGGACGTGTACAGCGTCCCGATCCAGATGAAGAAAAACCGCCCCGGCGTACTTCTGGGTGTGATCGCGTCGAACGAGACAGTCCCGGTGCTGGAGGCGGTCCTGTTCCGCGAAACGGGCACGTTCGGCATCCGCCGCCACCGGGCCGAGCGTTCGATACTCCGCCGCGAGGCGGTCACAGTCGAAACGCCCTGGGGGCCGGTCCGTGCGAAGCGCGGCTGGCGAACGGGTGGGGTCGAGGTGGTCACGCCGGAGTACGAGGATTGCGCCAGGGTAGCGCGGGCGAGTGATGTCCCACTGCGGTCTGTCTACGACGCCGTCCGCGCTGCTACGGCCCGATCTCGTGAGGAGCCAGCAGGGTGAACGGGTAGACGGGGACGTTCCGTAGCACCCAGTACGCGATAAACACGACCGGGATCACCCACGTGTACCGCACCGGGAACATCTCGCGTCGCGACTCGACGCCCCAAAGCCAGAGCCACGCCGACCGCACCAGCACCAACAGCAGGTAAGGCGAGAGGAGCACGAACAGCGGGTTGTAAGCGAACGCCTGTGCGAGACGGCCGTTGAGCAGGCTATGGGCCGCCCGGGTCAATCCGCAGCCGGGACAGTGGATGCCAAGCAGCAGGTATGAGATGCACTTCGGGTAGAAGCTCATTTCGGTCGGCGGGACGGTCGCCAGGACGAACATCCCGATTGCCGCGAGCAGGATCGCCCCCGCGGCCAGCACGGCGCGGATCAGCACCCGCTGCCGCCGGCTCATCGGCGGGATCCGCTCCGAACCTGTGCCCGTCGGACGCATGTCCCTCATCATAACGGTCCCCTTGACCTTTGCCCGGGAATCCGTGTCTTTGACAGGAACCGGACGTACCGCGTCATAGCTCCGAGACAACCATGCCGTCGTCGAACGAGATCCGCCAGCAGTTCCTCGACTTCTTCTGCAAGAAGCACGGGCACACGTTCGTCCCTTCGTCGCCCGTGGTGCCGCACGACGACCCGACGCTGCTGTTCGCCAACGCGGGGATGAACCAGTTCAAGCCGTACTTCCTCGGCACCGAGAAGCCGCCCTACAAGCGGGCGGCGAACACCCAGAAGTGCATCCGCGCCGGCGGCAAGCACAACGACCTCGACGACGTGGGCAAGGACACCTACCACCACACGTTCTTCGAGATGCTCGGCAACTGGAGCTTCGGCGACTACTTCAAGAAGGAAGCCATCGCCTGGGCGTGGGAACTGCTTACCGGTGTCTGGAAGCTCGACCCGACGCGGTTGCACGTCACCGTCTTCGAGGGCGACCCGGCGAACGGCATCCCGCGCGACGACGAGGCGGCGAACCACTGGCGCGCGGTCGGCGTCCCCGACTCGCACATCCACCTGGGGAACAAGAAGGACAACTTCTGGGAGATGGGCAGCACCGGCCCCTGCGGCCCGTGTACCGAGATCCACTACGACAGCACGCCGGACAAGAACGGCGCGAAGCTGGTCAACCAGGGTACGGACAAGGTCGTTGAGATCTGGAACAACGTTTTCATCCAGTTCAACCGCAACGAGGACCAGTCGCTGACCCCGCTGCCGGCCCAGCACGTCGATACCGGCATGGGCTTCGAGCGGATCACGAAGGTACTCCAGGGCAAGGAGAGCAACTACGACACGGACGTGTTCACTCCAATCTTCGCGGCGATCCGGGAGGTGACGCAGGCGCCGGCGTACACCGGCAAACTCGACGACCTGAAGGACACCGCGTACCGGGTGATCGCGGATCACATTCGGGCGCTGACGTTCGCGCTCACGGACGGTGCCAAGATCGGCAACGAAGGGCGGGACTACGTCCTCAAGCGCATCCTCCGCCGGGCCGAACGGTACGGCAAGCAATGCCTCGGCACGGACGGCCCGTTCCTCTACAAGCTGGTGCCAACACTGGTTTCCCAGATGAGCCCGGCGTTCCCGGAGTTGAAGTCCAACCCGGAGAAGGTGCAAGCCCAGATCTACGAGGAAGAGGAGGCGTTCCTGCGGAACCTGGACCGCGGGATGAAGCTGTTCCGCCAGATCGCGGACCGGACCCGCCAGAAGGGGTCGTCCGCGATCGCCGGGCCGGACGCGTTCAAGCTACACGACACCTTCGGGGTCTACATCGATATCACCCAGCAGATGGCGACCGAGGAGGAACTGACGGTCGATGTGACCGGCTTCGAGCGCGCGATGGAGGACGCCAGGAATCGGGCGCGAGAGGGCGGCAAGAAGCACGCCGTCACGGCCGTCCGGGGCGAGTTGCCGCGGACGGACGACGCGCCGAAGTACGACC
>DATLIF010000482.1:0-5126 GCA_035539575.1 Fimbriiglobus sp.
CCCCCAAAGCCCACCCACTTCCGTGGGTGGGCTTTGGGGGTGGGTGGTTATCCAGTCGCGATAGCCTGCGAGATCGTTGACACCTGCATCCCGGAATGCGTCGCCGCGCTCGCGCAGGATGCCGTCGAGGCGCTGCAAGACGCTCAATCCGAACTCGCGTTCACTCTCGATGGCGACTACGCGGGCGTGGGGCAACTGGTGCTGTGCGTAGGCTTTGAACTCGACGCCCTTCTTGAAGTCGATCAGGTACAGCTCCGCCTCGTCCGGGCCGTAGGTCAGAGCGAGGTTTGTAATCAGCGCGTGTAGTAGCGTCGATTTGCCGGAGCCGGTCTTGCCGGCGACGAGGGCGTGTTGCGCGGTCCCCTTGCCGAGCGAAAGCACCTGTCGGCGCGTCGCCCCGGCGCGGCCGATAGGCACGTCGAAGCCCCTTGCGGCACTCGCCGACCAGACCTTGTCCGCCGGCGGCATGATGTACTCGAACGGCACCTCCACCCGTGCTGCTTCGACGCTCCCCTTCCCCACACGGCGGACCACACCAGCGATCGCATCCGGCGACGGCGGCGCATCGGTCGTCAGCGGGAACGCGGCCAGGTCCGGGTCGGACGGCTTGAAGCCGCCGTCGGACCACTTCAGGTTGAACGAAACCTGCTCCAGATCCGCGAGTCGGAAGTCGCGCGGCATCGTCGCCCGCGTGTCCACGCTGACCAGCGTGCAGACGCCGCACGCCGGGCCGCTGGACATGATGCTGATGAGCCGGCGGGCCGCGTCCGGGGTGAAGTTGGTCGGGAAGTTGGCGATCACAAGCACCCGGTACGGCTCCGCGACCTCGCCGGCCGCCTGGTTGTACTCCTCGATCGACTTGTACTGGTTGCGGAGGTACTTCTGGATCACGTTCTCCATGTGTTCGGTCAGGTCCGCCAGGCGTTGTTCGACGTGCGGCGGCTCGGTCCAGATGCGGCTCGTCACCAGTTTCTCGTCGTGGTCGGCCAGGTGCATGAACGCGGCGAAGTTCTCGCCGAGGCCGACCGGGTCGATGATGGTGAACCGCACCTTGCCCGGCGGCAGGCCGGTCAGGAATCGCAGCATCATCGACTGGAGCGCGTTGACAGCCGCGGGGCGGCCCTCGTCCTGCGCCTTCAGCAGCACCGAGCAGTTGTCCGGGAATGGCAGATACGCTGGGACCGCGGCCTTGAGCGGGTCGGCGGGGTTCAGCTTCGGGTCGAACGGCATCCCGTCCGGCACGGCGTACAGGTCCACGTCGAACTCGCCGAACCGCACCCCCGGCGGCACCTGCGTCGGCAGCGGGTAGTCGGGCTTCGCCACGGCCTGCCACGACGGGAATCTCTGAGTGCCGAAGTCGATTAGGCGCTTGCACACGTCGCCGATCTCGGCCAGCCCGGCGTGCCAGTCGGCGGAGAGCTTCTCCCAGAGTTGGTCACGCTTCGTGGTCGCGGCAGCGGTCTTCGTCGTGAAGCGGCCCTCGGCGTCGGCCAGTTCGGTGTCGAAGTGAGCGGTCGCCTCGGCCGCGGCGGCGGCGTGGCGGTCTACTTCCGCCTTCGTGTCCACCTCGCGGCGGGCGCGGAGGTCTTCGGAGAACCGCGCGTGGTCGCTCTCGATCCGGGCCAGCGCGGCGGCGAGTTGTTGCTCCAGGTCGGCGATCCGCGGCTGGTACTTTTCGTCGGTCGCTCGTCGGTCGTCGGCGTGCCTGTCGGCGAGTTGCTTCCGCTGGGCGTCGTGCGTGGTCTCGGCGTGGACGTCGAGGATGGCGACCGCCCGCGCGGCCTCGGCGAGGTGGACGCCCAGCGCCCGGCCGCGGTCCCGGACCTGCCGCTTCGCCAGCACCCCGACCAGCACGGCGAGGAACAGCCCGCCGACCGCGGCCCAGCCGAGGGTGACGTACAGGTTCGTCGGCCAGTCCATCGTTGGAAAGGCGATCGCCGCACCGATTCCGCCGGCGAGCAGGAACAGCAGCAGGGTCGGGACGAGGCCGCGGAGCTTCGGCAGGAGCGCTTTCGCCAGCCGGACTGCGGCGGCATCCGCTGCTTCGAGCACCTTCTGCACCTGGCCGACCGGGTCGGTCGGGGTCGGGGCCGGCAGCCGGGCGGGGTCGAACACCACCTGCTCGCGGGTCAGCCGCACCCGGGCCAGCCGCGGAGCGGCCTCGGACCAGACGCCCTCGATCCGCCGGTTCGCGGCCGCGACCTTCCGCTTCAGTTCGTCGTAGCGGTCGCGGGCCTCCTTCTCGCCGGCCTCCAGCAGAGAGTCCGCCGTCCAGAGCTTGTCCTTGTGCTCGGTCCGTGTCTTGTCCAGCGCGGCCGAGTACTGGTTGACCGCCCGCTTGCGGACGTCGTGCCGCTTGCGGTCGGCGTCGGCCTGCGCCGCGTCGAGCCGGCCAGTCAGGTCGGCCAGCGCGGCGGTGTGGCTGGCCTCCTGCTCCTCCAGCGTCTTCTTGCGGGAGGTGGCGTTGGTCCGGCGCGCCTTCTGGACATCACGGTCGGCCTCGGCGGCCGCCGCGGCGAACTCGTCGGTGAGGGCCCGCTCTCCGGCCGCCCGGTCGCGGACGAGTTGAAGGAGCTTCGCGAACGCGGCGCGTTCCCGGTCGAACAGGGAGGGATCTGTGGGCATGGCGTGCGTCAGGGGTTGAACTCGCAGTCCTGGCGGACCTGGGTGAACAGGGAGGACAGTTGGTCGATGGCCCGCAGCACCTCGGACGTCTGGGCGTCGAGCGGTTCCCAGACGTGCTCCTCGAAGTCGCGGCGGGAGGCGTCGTTCCACGTCTCGGCGGCGGCGTCCCACCGGGCGCGGGCGGTCTTTTGCGCGTCGTAGAGCTGGCTGCGGTTGGCCCCGAACCTCATGACGGGCCCTCGGGCTTCGGGGCGGGGAGGGACGACGGGCCGGACGAGTAGTCGGTCCTCAGCCCGGCGTACCGCTCCAGGGCGTCGATCCGCCGGTCCAGCACGGCCATGCCGCGGGCGAGGTCCCCTTCAAGGAACAGTTGCAGCCGGTGGCCATGCGGGGTGTAACTCTCCTCGATCAGCTTCGGCAGCCGGGCGACCCACGAGCGGCACTTGCGGACCTGCTCCTCGGCGTGTTCCAGCCGGGCCTGGGCGCGGCGCAGGTTGCGTTCCTCGACAGTGGTGTCCGGCATCCGGCCGTCCCAGTTGGGGAACTTCTTGGCGGCCAGTTCAGCCTTCCGCTGGGTGACCTCCTCCTCGCAGTCGCGGACGGCGCGTTGCCAGAGGGCGGCCTGCTCGGCGACCCACTCCAGCCCGCGGCGGATCTCGATCTGCACGCCGGCCAGGGACTCGCCGACCCCGTCGCGGTACACGGCGAGGGCGGCCAGCCAGTCGCGCAAAGCTTCGATCGAAGCGACGTCGGCGCCTTCCGGCATGACTTACCGCTGGGAAAGGTATTCCTCGATCCGCTCGGCCTTGCGGAGCAGGAACGGGATGAACTCGGCGGACACCTCGACCAGCCGCTCGTGCTGGCCCAGCGCCTGCTCGAACTCCTGGCGGAACCGGTCGTACTCCTGGTCCCGCCAGGTGTCCCCGAGCGAGACGTACTGGCCGTGCAACCCGGCCAGGGCGATCTGCATCTCGGCGCAGAACTTCTTGAGATTGTGGGCGAACCGGCGCAGTTCGGCGGGATCGACGACGGCTTGAGGCACGGCGGCTTCCCCTGGGTGCGGACGTGTCGGGGCGGGGGCGCTTCTCGATTATACCCCTCGCGGGAACGGGCGCGCCGGCAAATCACGCCTTCACCGCGCCCTCGTAGTCCAGCTTGCCGAGGCGGTCGTCCAGTTCCGCCCGCAGCCGGTCGCGCTCGGCCTGGTGGGACTGCGACTCGGCGTCGATCGCTTCGAGCCGGTCCTCCTGCTGGCCCAGGGTGCGGACCAGCCGCTCGCGCAGTTCCTTCTCGGTCGCCCGGTCGCCCAGCGCGGTCAGGTTCTCGCGGATGCGCTTCTGCTCGGTGTGGATCTTGTCGCGCTCCTGCTGGAGTCGCTTGAGTTTCTCCTGGGCGTCCGCGTCCTTTCGCCGGGTGTCGAATATGTGGCGGACGGCGGCCGCGGTTGCGTCGTCGAAGTAGCGCTGCTCGATCCAGTACTCTAGCACCCCGTCGGCGGTGTCGATCAACCCGGCTCGCTCCTCGACGGGCCGCTGGGCCTTCACGGTGAACCGGGTCGCGACCTTCGGCGGCAAGGTCAGCTTGAACCGCCAATAGTTGTCGGTGACTTCGTGCGGCGTCCTGGGCTCGACGAGGTCCCAGTCCGCCCCGCCGCGCGGGTGATCGACGTAGAGTAACTGCTCCTTGTCCGAGTTGCTGACGAACGTGTAAGTGGTCGTCTGGGTCTGAGCCGAAAACTGTCGCAGCGTCCCCCCACGGATTATCACGCGAGTGACCCGCTCGTTCTTGGTGTTCTGCTTGTCGGTCGCCCGGACCGCCAACTCGACGGCGTAGCCGACCAGCCGCTTTTCGGTGGGCTTCAGCGTGTCCAGCATCGCCTCGCCGACGTAGCTGCCCTGCTCCAGCACCGTGACCGGGCCGCCTTCCAGCGTCAGCCCTGTGGTGTTCTCGAACTCGACGCAGCGGATCGGGTTCTCCGCCCGGGCGTGCTTCTGGTAGAGCAGAACCGACCGCCCGGCGAACGGCTTGAGTACGATCGGCACCAGTGCCGACTGGTTGCGGCGGACGGTGACGGGCGTCTCGATGGCGTACTCGAACAGGTCGCCGACCTGCCGCTCGCGGGTCTGGGTGGCGACGGAGGAGACGGCCGAGCGGGTTTCGTCGCCGAGTAGGCCGGCCGCGCTGACCTTGCGGGCCTTGGACATCCTCAACACCATCTCTGGGGCCGGCGCCGGTATCGCGGCGACCGGCCCGCCGGCGCCGTAGGCCATCTCCATCCCCGCTTCGGCCATCGGCGGCAATACGCCGGTTGTCTCCTGGACCTGGACCACCGGCCGCTTGATGTATCGCGGGGTGTACAGGTCGTGGACGAACGACACCGGCAGCCCGGCCACCAGCGACAGGGCCACGTCCTCCCAGTCCTCGTCGGACGTGTTGTCCACCACCGCCCAGCCCTGGATCAGTGGTTGGACCCCCGAGCGGGGGGCGTCAGCCCCCTGAGG
>DATLIF010000483.1:0-3976 GCA_035539575.1 Fimbriiglobus sp.
CGGGAGCCGGGTGAGCTGCTCGGCGAGCACCTTCAGGTCGGCGACCCGGGCCTCCCGGGCCTTCTGGACCTTGATCTTGAACTGCTCCAGGGTCCGCAAGCGGAACCAGGTCAAGAAGGGGCCGCACGGCGGTACCCTCATCGTCCTGGTCAACGACGTGGCCCACGTCGGCAAGCAGGGCGAGGTGGTCGAGGTGAAGCCCGGGTACGCCCGGAACTTCCTCCTCCCCTACGGCCACGCCGTCATCCCGACGGACGAGAACCTGCGGACCCTGGAGCAGTTCAAGATCAAGGTCCAGAAGGCCCGGGAGGCCCGGGTCGCCGACCTGAAGGTGCTCGCCGAGCAGCTCACCCGGCTCCCGGCCATCACCATCGAGGCCAACGCCCACGAGGCCCAGATCGAGCGGGACGGGCAGGTCGAGACGCACCTGCTGCTGTACGGGTCGATCGGCCCGGCCGACATCAGCAAGGCGCTGAAGGGGAAGAACCTGGCGGTCGAGCCGGACATGGTCAAGCTCGAGCACCCGATCAAGGAAGCCAACACCCTGACCGAGGTTGTGCTCGCCCTGGGCCACGGCATCGAGGCCAAGATCCAGGTGCTGGTCGTCGCGCTGCAGCAGGGGGCGAAGAAGTAGTGATCAGTGGTCAGTGATCCGTTGAAAACGAAGCCAAGCCCACGGACGGACTCCGTGGGCTTCTTCACGCGCCCCAAACCCCTGTTGACCGCCCGGGTTCCCGAGGCTATCTGGTTTGCTTCTTCTCTGACCACTGACCACTGGCCACTGCTATGGACGCCGACCTGATCACCCCGGACCGGCTGCCGCCCCAGAGCCGCGAGGCCGAGAAGGGCGTGATCGGGAGCGTCTTGCGCGACAACGCCGTCCTGTCGGACATCCTGAACGTCATCCGCCCGGACAACTTCTACTTCGACGCCCACCAGAAGATCTTCCAGGCGATCATCGAGCTGTACAACGACGGCAAGCCGGTCGATACGGTCATCCTGTTCGAGACCCTCCGCCAGCGCAAGCAGCTCGAGGACGTGGGCGGCGCGGAGTACCTGGCGGACCTGTGGGATTCCGCCCCGACCGCGGCCAACGCCGAGTACTACGCCCGGATCGTCCGCGACAAGGCGGTCGTCCGCAACCTGATCCACGCCAGCACGGAGTTGCTGCGCGACGCCTACGACGGGGTCACGTCCGCCGACGAGCTGCTCGGGGTGGCCGAGCGAAAGATCCTGGAGATCGCCGAGAAGGGGACGACCGGCGAGACGCACGACCTCAAGGACACGCTGACCGAGGCGTTCAACCGGATCGACCAGCGGGCCGGGACCAGCCACCTGAGCATCAGCGGGATCGGTACCGGGTTCGTGGACCTGGACAACATCACCGCCGGCCTCCAGAACAACGAACTCGTCATTATCGCGGCCCGCCCGAGTGTAGGAAAAACAGCGTTTGCTTTGAATGTGGTCCGGCACGTCATCACCGAGGAGCGGCGGCCGGTCTTCTTCGTCAGCCTGGAGCAGTCGCGGGTGGAACTGGCGGAGCGGCTTTTGTGCTGCCAGGCGCGGGTGGACAGCCACAAGCTCCGCAAGGGGCACCTGAACTCCGACGACATGCACAAGCTGATGATGGCCGGCGACCAACTGCGCGGCAACGCCAAGGAGGGGTTCGTCAAGCTGTTCATCGACGACACGCCGGCCCGCAACATGCTCCAGATTTCGGCAAACGCCCGCCGGCTGAAACTGCGGCACGACATCAAGCTGGTGGTGATCGACTACCTACAACTCATCGAACCGGAGAACCGCCGCGACCCCCGACAGGAGCAGGTCGCCCAGATCAGCCGACGACTGAAGTTCCTCGCCCGCGAACTGCAACTGCCGGTGATCGCGCTGGCCCAGGTGAACCGGGCGTCGGAAGACCGCCAGGACCACAAGCCGCGGCTGTCGGACCTACGCGAGTCGGGAAGCATCGAGCAGGACGCGGACACCTGCATGATGCTGCACCGGCCCGGGAAGTTCGACGGGGGGCAGGAGGATAACGTGCTGGAGGTGATCGTCGCCAAGCAGCGCAACGGCCCGACCGGCGAGATCACCCTGACGTACCTCAAGCACTTCATGAGGTACGAGAACTACGCCGCCGACGCCGGCTTCGGCCCGGAGATCTGACCCGACCATGGACCATAAACGAGCGAGCCCCGGCCGAGTGGCCGGGGCTCATCGTTTCCGCGAAGGTTACTTCGGCGGGCCGGTCGGCGCGCCCGGCGGCGGGCCGCCGAGTTTGGGCCGACCGCCGCCGCCCGGGGCACCACCGGCCGGCGGTCCGGCCGGCGGCTCGCCTCCGCCCTTACCAGACCAGTACTGCTGGTAGGTGGCCTCGTCCACCTCCTCGACCTTGCCGCCGGTGAACCCGACCTGCTTCTTGCCGTCCTTGCCCACGGCCTCGAACGTCACCGGCGCGACCGACCCGCGGCCGCCGCCGACCTTGTATCGGATCTTGAACGGCTGGCCGTCCCGCTCGGAGACGAACGCTGCGTCCACGTTGGCGGGGTCGAAGCCCATCGCCCGGAGCCGCTCCGGGTCGAATGCCTTGGCGAACTCCTTGAGTTCGGCCTCGCTCTGGGGCCCCTTGCTGCTCTTCATGTTCTGGAAGCCGGCGTAGAGGTTGCTCACCCGCTGGATGTTCGAGGTATTCATCTCGGCCAGCCGCTTGGCGTTCTCGTCAGTACACCCGACCAGCCCGGCCATCAGCGCCGCTGCCACCCCCGCCGACACGACTCGGATCTGTAGCTTCACCAGTTGACTCCGTTGGCTTGGGGGAAAAGGAACCCGGCCCGCGGACCGAGGTCCGCGGGCCAGTCTGTCGGACCGTGGTGGCGGCTACTGGTCGGCGTTGACGGTCTGGCCGTCGTCCCGCTTGCCGAGCCGGTACAGCACGCAGGTGTTGTCGCTCCAGCCCGAGTTGCCGCAGTTGCCGATGGACATGCGGAACGGGCGGACCGATCCGTCCCCGTACACCGCGTTGATGATGCCGGTGTGCGACGAGCCGAATCCGGGCTCCCAGAACCAGTCCGGGCCGTTGGCGTTGTTGGTCCAGTCGATCCGCGGGTACTGGTTGTCGGGCATCGGCGGGATCCAGTTGCCAGCCAGCCGCATGTTCGGCCAGTCGGCCCCGTGGGCCCAGCCGGGGAGTTCCCACCAGTCCCAGACCTTCGGCGAGGCCTGGCGGGCGGAGACGGCCTTCTCGGCGATGGCCAGGGTGTTCGAGGTACCGTCCGGGACGGCCCCGACCGACACCTTGCCGTACTTGACCGTGCCGGCGTAGTTGTCGCTGGCGCTACCCATGACGTGGACGCCCTTGGTGATGAGCCCGGAGAAGGCCTGGCCGACGTTAGTCCCCGGGGGGGAGTTGAGCTGCCAGCCGCCGCCGCTGACCCACTCGATCTGGACCCCGGCGTAGTCGTTCAGGGCGTAGATCGAGCCCCACGACGCCACCTGGGACACCCGGCCGCTGCCGCGGCTGGGGCACTGGAACGTCTTGACCGGAACCTCCACCGGGGCCTTGCCGATCGCCGACGACCAGGTATACGCGCCGGTCGCCTCGGCGATCCGGTGCAGGTTGTCCTGCTCGATGTACGGCAGGATCTGGTACGCCCACCCGGCGGTGGGGGTCCCGACGAGCGAGGCGGAGACGCCGAGCGCCTCCGACTGCCCCCCGGCGGTCGGCAGGTAGCCGTACGTCGAGTCGTGGTTGTGCAGGGCGAGACCGATCTGCTTGAGGTTGTTCTGGCACTGCGTCCGGGCGGCGGCCTCGCGGACCTTCTGCACGGCGGGCAGCAGCAGCCCGATCAGGATCGCGATGATCGCGATCACCACCAACAATTCGATGAGTGTGAACGCGGACCTACGATGCCTCATGGGAGAGACCTCCAACGAGCGGGAAAGAGGAATGGACCTCAGGAAACAAAGGACGAACAAGTCC
>DATLIF010000484.1:0-2993 GCA_035539575.1 Fimbriiglobus sp.
GTCGATGGTCTGGAGGAGTTCCAGCGCCCACGCGGGCCGGGACAGCATCACGGACACGGCCCGCCGCTTCACCTCGGTCGGCCACTTCGGGTACAGCCCCGTGATAGTCGATACTGTGCCCGGCTCGGTGTTGGCTTCGACCGCCATCAGGAGACCGAGTCGGAAGGAATCGGTTTCCGCCCTGGTCAGCAGACCGAGCATCTCTTCCCCGGAGACGATGCTGCCCTTGCAACGGATGACGGTGTCGATCCACCGCAGCCGCTGCTTCTCCGAAACACGCCGGGTGCCCATGAACTCGGTTCGAATGGCGTGCCGCGCGCGGTCGTCGTCGAGCCGAGCCAGTAGCCGCAGCATGGCCTCGTTTTGCGGCCCGAGCCTGTCTCGACCGGCCGCAAACAGCTTCTGGAGTTCCTTTGGGTCAGGGTGGTTCTCGGAGTCAAGCGCCGCTTCGGCACCGCGAAGGACTGCCGGATATGCTCGCACCGCGGACGGGCTCGCAGACAGGTCCGCGAACAGGTCCTTGAAGGCCGCGAACGATCCCGGCTGCCCGTCCGAGAGCGTGCGGCGGACGAACCGCTCGACCCAGGCCAGGGCGGCCGACCTCGCCCCCGCGGCCGTGAGGACCTCCCCCATCCCCGCCGGGTCGCCGTCGATCTTCGACTCGATCGCCCACCAGACCAGCATCGGCACGAACGGGTCGGCGTCGAACTCCCGCCGAAGCGTCAGTCGGGACAGTACCTCCTTCGCAGCCGGAGCCGGCAACCGCTTCGCCGTGCTGGCGAGTTGAGCCGCGACGACAGGGCTGCTGTCGGCCGCCGCCATCGACGCCAGAGTAGACCGCGTGGTGTCGCTCACGGCCGCGCCGGCGTGGTCGCCGACGAGTCGAACATACCATGAGCGGACGTGTGGGTTGGCATGACCCGACAGCCACTGTCCGGCGTACTCCTCCGACCACCCACCGCCGACGTACAGCGTCCACACCGCCTCCAGCGCTACGTCGCCCTTCTCAGTCTCGATCAGCTTCTTGAGCGCCGGATACGTCGTCTTGTCCTGCCGTTCGGCGAGCAACCGCCGCGCCTCGCGCCGCCACCACATGTTCGGGTGCTTGAGTAGCTCGACCAGTGCAGCAGCCGACTTCTTCCGCAGGTCGAACGGCTGAAGCTTTGTCGTCCCCTTGTACTCGATCTTGTAGACGCGGCCGTTGGTTTTCTCCCAGTTATCGATCGGGTCCAGGTGGGCGGCCCGCGTGTCGGTCCAGTCGGCAACGTACACTGACCCATCCGGTCCGAGCATCAGGTCTACTGGCCGGAACCGAACGTCCTCAGTGGTCATCAGGTCGCCGCCGTGTGTGGCCTTGAACGTCGAGCCGCTCGGCTCCAACTTGTGCCAGTAGACCGCGTTCGAGAGGAGGTTGCCGGCGATATACTGGCCGCGGTACTCTTTCGGGAATGTGTCGGCCTCGTACAGGACGCCGCCGCAGGTGACGTGCCCGCCCTTGAACTCCTTGTAAGGAACGTGCTCGAAGAACCCGTAAGCGTGCGGGTTGTGTAGCGGGCCGTGCTTGCTCCAGCCCTTGACGTAGTAGGCCCCCTGCACCTGGTGCAACATCGCGAAGCCGCCGTAGTTCGTCCCGGCGATCACCTGCCCATGCCGGTCGAAGTCCAGCCCGTAAGTGTTGCCGCCACCCTCGCTGAACAGTTCGAACGCCTTCGTCCTGGGATGGTAGCGCCAGATGCCCTGCTGGAACTCGACGACCTCTTTCGGGTTCGCCGGGTTCTTGATCTTGCAGGTGCTGGTACTGCCCGTCGCGCCGTAGAGCCAGCCGTCCGGCCCCCACTGGAGCGAGTTCGCCAGCGAGTGCGTGTCGTCCAGCCCGAACCCACTCAGCAGAACCTCCGGGTCGCCATCGGAAACGTCATCGTGGTCCCGGTCGGCGTAGTAGAGCAGGTACGGCGGCTGGACGACGTACACGCCATCGTTCCCCAGGCAGAACCCCGACGCGAGGTTCAGCCCGGTGACGAAGTCCCGGCTTTTTCGGTAGACGCCGTGTTCGTCCGGGTCGTACAAGATGGTGAGCCGGTCGGCCCCCTTCGGTCCCTTCGGCGGCGGCTCCGGGACGCGGTCCCAGACCGTGCGGAGGTACTGATCCTGCTTGACAGCCTTGAGCCCCGCCGGGTTCGGATACTGGAGGTACTGCAACACCCACATCCGGCCGCGCTCGTCAAAGCTCATGCTGACGGGTTGGCGGACCATTGGCTCCGATGCCACGCACCGCACGGTGAACCCGTCGGGCAACTTCATCTGTCTCCCCGCCTCTTCGGGGCTGATCCCCTGGGCAGTCGCGATGCCGGCGGTGAAGTGTGTGAGAACGAAAGCGCAGAAGAGACGTATGGCGGTCACGAGTGAGATCCCCCACCAGCAGTTGGCGTGACCTGTTAGGATCAGCGATCCCCGGCCCGGACGCAAGAGTTTCCAGCACCCGGAATCAATTGGAAGGACGGTACGGATGGGCTCCGACACTCCGGTCAGCGGCCGCGGGCGGTGGCTGGCTCTGGTCGCCGCGCTGCTCGGCTGGATGTTCGACGGCCTGGAGATGGGCCTCTTCCCACTAGTCGGCCGCCCGGCGCTGCGGGACCTCTTCGGGCCGGGGGTGAGCGAGGGCACAGTCGGCCAGTGGTACGGCGTCATCACCGCCGGGTTCCTGGTCGGCGCGGCGACCGGCGGCGTCCTCTTCGGCTGGCTCGGCGACAAGTTCGGCCGAGTCCGGGCGCTGACCTTGAGCGTCCTCGTCTACGCCGGGTGCAGCGGGGCCAGCGCCTTCGCCGCCGCCCCGTGGCATCTCGCCGGACTGCGATTCGCCGGCGCACTCGGCATGGGCGGCGAGTGGGCACTCGGCGTCGCCCTCGTCATGGAGCTGTGGCCGAACACGTCCCGCGCCTGGCTCGCAGGCTGGATCGGCGCGTTCGGCAACCTCGGCTACTGCATCATCGGGC
>DATLIF010000485.1:0-4149 GCA_035539575.1 Fimbriiglobus sp.
CTTCGAGGCCCACCGTCTGACGTTCAGGTTGTCTCGGTGGGCCTCGAAGACTCGACCCACCCTACGAGAAAACACATGGCGACCAAGGTTCAGATCCCGACCCCGATGCGCGAGCAGGCCGGCGGCAACTCCGAGGTCGAGGTGGCCGGCGCGACCGTGAAGGCCGCGCTGGACGACCTGGTCCGGCAGCACCCGGCGCTGGCCGCGAAGCTTTTCGACAACGGCAAGCTGCGGCCGTACATCAACGTGTTCGTCAACGACGAGGACATCCGCTACCTCGACGACCTGGACACGGCGGTCAAGGACGGCGAGATCGTGGCCCTCATCCCCGCGGTGGCCGGTGGCTGACGAACCCGCCCCCGACGCCCCCGAAGGGGCCGCTGTCTTCCCGCTGATCCCGGAAGAACTGGGTGTGCATCCCCTCTTGCTGGGGGTGCTGCACGCCTACGTCTTCCTCGAAGGGTCCGAGCCGACGGTGCTGCACCCGTCCGCCGCCGAGCCGCTGAATGTACGTCACCAAATACTGCATCGCCTCCTCGGCGGCGCGGAGTTGCGGCGCGTGAAGGAAGACCTGCACGCGCTGGTCGGGTACGCCAAGCACGAGAAGTGGCCGAAGCAGCAGGTGCGGTTCCTGCAAGACTTCCTGAAAGAGAACGGCGTCGAAGGCGAACGGCCGGCGTGAGCCGGCCGGTGGCCCTTGACCTCACCACTGACCACAACCACTGACCACAAACCACCAGCCGGCTCACGCCGGCCGTTCGCCAACATGACCCTCGACACCTCCCTCGACCGCTACTCCCGCCAGATGCGCGTCCCCGGCATCGGCAAGGCCGGCCAGCAGCGGATCATGAACTCCCGCGTCACGCTCTGCGGCGTTGGCGCGCTGGGCACCGTGCTGGCCAATACCCTGGTCCGCGCCGGCGTCGGGCACCTGCGGGTGATCGACCGCGACTTCGTCGAGCCGTCGAACCTGCAACGGCAGGTCCTCTTCGACGAGTCCGACGTCACCAACAACCTGCCCAAGGCCGAGGCCGCCGCCACGAAACTGCGGGCGATCAACTCGACGGTCGAGATCGAGTCGGTGGTCGCGGACATCGACCGCACCAACATCGAGGACCTGTGCCGCGACGCCGACCTGATCCTGGATGGCACCGACAACTTCGAGGTGCGCTACCTCATCAACGACGTGTCGGTGAAGCTCGGCAAGCCGTGGGTCTACGGCGGCGCGGTCGGCTGCGAGGGGATGACCATGACCATCGTCCCGGGGGAGACGCCGTGCCTGCGGTGCGTGTTCGAGGCGTCCCCCGGCCCCGGCGAAGTGGGGACGTGTGAGACGGCCGGCGTTCTTGGGCCAATCGTGTCGATCGTCGCCAGCTTCCAGTCCGCCGAGGCGCTGAAGCTGCTTGCCGGCAAGGCCGACGCGATCAACCGCGAGTTGTTCGTCCTGAACGTCTGGGAGAACACCACCCGGCGGGTGAAGATCGCGCCACTGGCCGGCCGCAAGGGGCAGTGCCCGTGCTGTGCGAAGCGGAGCTTCGAGTGGCTGGATGGCGAACACGGCACGCAGACGACGACGCTGTGCGGCCGCAACGCGGTGCAGGTGACGCACCGCCGGGCGTCGGCGCTGAACTTCGCGGACCTCGCGCGGCAACTGGAGGCGTCCGGCCCAGTGACGGCGAACAAGTTCCTCTTGAAGTTCGCGGTGACCGACGGCGGTGACCCCTACGACTTCACGGTCTTCCCGGACGGCCGGGCGATCATCAAGGGGACCGACGACCCCGACCGGGCGCGGACGCTCTACGCGAAGTACGTCGGCCACTGACCTCATACTCCCTCCCCCTTGAGGGGGGAGGGTTGGGGTGGGGGTGGGATTTTCGCTTGCACCGGCGTGTGAAATAGCCATCATGCCGTCGCCGCGCCGTCTGGCGCGGTCCTCTCATCAAACTCCGGAGGACTTCCGCGATGGCGATGGACGACTACGACGACCGCGGCCGCAAACCGGCCGCCCAGGAGAGCAAGAAGGTGGTGGCCGGCATCCTGGGCATCCTGCTCGGCGGGTTGGGCGTTCACAAGTTCTACCTGGGGTACACCACCCCCGGGATCATCCAGTTGGCCCTGGGGCTCATCACCTGCGGGGCGGCCGGGATCATCGGGCTGATCGAAGGGATCATCTACCTGACGAAGTCCGACGAGGAGTTCATCCAGACCTACCAGGTCGGGAAGAAGGAGTGGTTCTAGCCGAACCGGCCTTGGGGCCGGGGCGGCGGCCGGAGTATGTTCCAGGGGTGCGGCCCCGACCCCGGGGCCGGCCCGAACGGTGAGACAGGCATGGCGACCGCAGCCCGCATTACCAGCCGCCCACTTCCGGCTACCCAGTCGCCGCCCGTCCCCTGGGACCGGCTCGCCCGGTTCACCGTGGACGAGTACGAGCGGATGATCGACCTCGGCATCCTGGGGGACGGTGAGCGGCTGGAACTCTTTGAAGGGTGGATCGTCGAGCAAATGCCGCACAACGCCCCCCACGACAGCGCGGTGTCCCGACTCCAACGGCGACTGGGCCGGGTGATGGGGGACGGGTGGCTGATTCGAGTCCAGTCCGCCATCAAGCTGAAGGCGAGCGTGCCAGAGCCGGACATCGTGGTCGTGCCCGAACCCGAGGAGCAGTACGACGAGAAGCGGCCCATCCCGAGACAGATCGCGATCCTGGCCGAGGTAGCCGACTCCTCCCTGAAGTTCGATCAGCAGGACAAGCTCCGCGTCTACGCCACGAGCGGTGTGGTCGTCTACTGGATCGTCAATCTGATCGACCGCCGCGTCGAGGTCTACTCCCAGCCGCGCGGCGGCAAGAACCCAACCTACCGCGCCCATCTCGACTACGGCCCCGGTGACGCGGTACCCGTCGTGCTCGCCGGAAAGCAAGTCGGTTTGATCCCGGTGCGTGAGATTCTGCCGCGATGATCTACCTCGACAACGCCGCCACCAGCTTCCCGAAGCCGGAGACCGTCTACCGGGCGCTCGACGCGTTCGCCCGGTCGTCGCTGGCCAACCCCGGCCGGGCCGGTCACAAGATGGCCCTCGCCGCCGAGCACGCCCTCGACGACGCCCGCCACCGGCTCAACCGGTTCTTCAACGGCAAGGCCCCGGAGCGGTTCGTCTTCACCCTCAACGGCACCGACGCCCTGAACATGGCGATGAAGGGCGTCCTGGCCGACGGCGACCACGTTATCACCACCGACCTCGAACACAACAGCGTCAGCCGGCCGCTGGTGGCACTGGCCGACGCCGGGCGGATCGCACTGACCCGCGTCGCCGCCGACGGGTCGGGGACCGTGGACCCGGACGCGATCAAGAAGGCGATCACGCCGAAGACGCGGCTCGTTGCGCTGACCCACGCCAGCAACGTGCTGGGCACGGTACAGCCGGTCGCGGAGATCGGCCGGATTGTCCGCGAGGCGGAGTCGGTACTGTTTCTGGTGGACGCGGCACAGACGGCCGGGGTGGTGCCGATCGACGTGCAGGCGCTGAACATCGACCTGCTGGCCGCGCCGGGGCACAAGTCGCTGCTCGGCCCGACGGGGTCGGGGTTCCTGTACGTCGGCGCGCGGGCGAAGCTACGCCCCTGGCGCGAGGGCGGCACCGGCGGCGACTCCTCGACCCCGGTGCAGCCGAGCGAGTACCCGTACTACCTCGAAGGCGGCACCCCGAACGTGCTCGGTGTGGCGGGCATGGTCGCCGGGCTGGACTTCGTGGAGGAGCGCACCCCCGACGCGATCCGCGAGCACGAGGTGATGCTCTGCGACCGGCTGCGTGAGAAGCTCGAAGAGGCCGGCGGGTTCGAGTTCTACGGCCACCGCGACCCGGCCAGGCGGGTCGGCACGATCAGCTTCCGCGCCGAGGCGATCCCGGCCCCGGAGTTGGGCGGCATCCTGGATCAAGCCTTCGACATCGCCATCCGCCCGGGGCTGCACTGCGCCCCGTACGTCCACCGGTCGCTCGGCACCTTCCCCGAGGGGACGGTCCGCGTCAGCCCCGGCGCGTTCACCACCGTCGATGAGATCGACCAACTGGTCGAGGCGCTGCAGGAGATCACTGGCGGACTTTAGGCGAACGGCCGGCGTGAGCCGGCTGGTGGAGCGGGTTCCACCAGCC
>DATLIF010000486.1:0-1661 GCA_035539575.1 Fimbriiglobus sp.
GCCGACCTCCGGCGTGGGGGTGTTGATGGTGACCTGCTGGCCGGGGATGCGGCGGGCGCGGACGGTGGTGGTCATCGGGGGCTCCTGTCGTGCGTGCTGATCGGAGCCACGATGCACCGGATTTGGCGTGGCGTTCCCCCGGCTCAGGCTTCGCCGTTCATCTCTGCGTTGCGCAGCCGCAGGATTGCCTCCTGCCAGGTCTCCGGCGTATAGCCCTGGGCAACGTGCTCCGCTAGGAACTCGATGATTCTGGGCTGGTGAAGTTCGTAGGCGTCGTAGATCAGGGCTCGGGCTTCGCGCCTGTTGCCGTTGATCAGGCAGGTAACGATGGCGAGGGCTCCGTCGACTGCGGTCTCCTTGGCGGACTGGGACGGCACGGTCACTCCTTCATGGGGTATGTGGTCTTAACTCTTCTGACGGCGCACCTCAGGAATCGTCCGAGCTTCCTAGGCTGCGCCGAAGAGTCTGCGCGGCACGTCGCCGCCGGCTTTCTCGTGGCGGGCTCGGGCGATGGCGGCGCGGCGGATGGTGTCGGCGGGGTCGGGCTGGTTGCTGGTGAGGCGGTCGATTTCCCAGACGGCGTCAGCGTGCTCGGTCTCTGGCTGCCGGTTGGTGCGGAGGGCATGTTCTTGGCGGGTGAGGGCTTCGGCGATGTACGGGTCGGTGGGCTGCCGTTCGGGGCGGTGGGTGAGGGCGGCTTCAAGGGTGGCCCGGTAGCCGGCGCTCGCGGTCTCGCGGGTCTTCACCGGCGCCTCCACGGGCTTGGCCGGCTCGGGCTCCGGTGCGGTGTCCGCGGCCGTCGCGGTGGCGCTGGGGGCGAGGACGCGAATGGCACGGACGGCGGGCCGGCCCAGCGCGGTGTTGAGGTGCTTGGCGAGCTGCTGCTGGAACAGCCGCACCTGCGTGGCGTAGGCCGGGGAGGACGGCCGGAGTTCGAGGACACCGCGGTCGGGGTCGTAGGCGACGGGCTGGACGGTGGTGGCGAGTTCGGTGGGGGCGATGGTGGGCCACTGGTCGAGGAGGTTGCCGCCGTCGAGACCGGTGTCCCAGCCCTGTTCGGCGGTGAGGCGTCCGAGGATGCTGGCGAGGCCCTGGGGGTCGCGTCCTTCGCCGCGGGCGGGTCGGGTGCGGCGGGTTTTCCGCGGGCCGGGTGCGGATGCGGTCTTGGCGGCCTTGCGGGCGGCGGCGAGCGCCATGCGGGCGAGGTCGGCACCGGATGCCTGCGGGGTCTCGGTCATCGCTGCGGCTCCTCATCGCCGAAGTCCCACATGCCACGGGCGTTGAGACGGATGGCGCCGCACCGGTATGCCTCACGGGCTACGTCAGCTCCCTCTGCGGCGTGGTCGACGGGGTCCAGGGCTGCCAGCTCCTCGGCTTCCTGAATCAGGGGGTGGTTCAGTCCGGCGTCCTTGGCGATGAGCATGGAGACCTGGAAGGTCAGGTCGAGGATCTCGCTGATCTTCTCGGCGGTGACGGTATCCGGTCCGGTGAACGGGTCGTCCAGCACGAACGCGTCGCGGCGGATGCACTGCTCAAGCTGGAACTCTGCCCGGGTCAGCGGCCGGCCGTACTCGTCCTGGAGCCAGGCGGCGCCTTCCTCGCCGAATTCTTCGATCAGGAGGTTGTCGGGGCAGGTCTGTGTGTAGCCGGGGTGCTTGGGC
>DATLIF010000487.1:0-11534 GCA_035539575.1 Fimbriiglobus sp.
GGGTGAGGGGGTGAGGGCTGGCGTGGAGAGGCTTTTCTGTCACCCCCTCACGCCCTCACCCACTCACCCCCTCATCTTCATCTCCGCGCCGTAGACCGCGGCGGAGCCGAGTTGCTCCTCGATCCGCAGGAGCTGGTTGTACTTGGCGACCCGGTCGGTGCGGCTGGCGGACCCGGTCTTGATCTGGCCGCAATTGGTCGCCACCGCCAGGTCGGCGATGGTCGTGTCCTCCGTCTCCCCGCTGCGGTGGCTCATGACCGCGGTGAACCCGTTGCGCATCGCCAGCCCGACCGCCTCCAGCGTCTCGGTCAGGGTGCCGATCTGGTTCACCTTCACCAGGATGCTGTTGCCGCATTGCTCGGCGATCCCGCGCTTCAGCCGCTCGGTGTTGGTCACGAACAGGTCGTCGCCGACGAGCTGTACCTTGCCCCCGAGCTTCTCGGTCAGCTTCTTCCAGCCGGCCCAGTCGTCCTCGGAAAGCCCGTCCTCGATCGACCGGATCGGGTACTTGTCGCAGAGCTTGACCCACAGGTCGATCATCTCGTCCGATGAGATAACCCGGTTCTTGTCGCTCTTGAAGAAGCAGTACCCTTCCTTCTTGTGCTGCTTGTGGGCCTCGTCGTACAGCTCGGTGCAGGCGGCGTCGAGCGCGAACACCACCTGATCGCCGAGCTTGTAGCCGGCCTTCTTGATCGCCTCGGAGATGGTCGCCAGCGCGTCGTCGGCCGAGGCCATGTTCGGGGCGAACCCGCCCTCGTCGCCGACCGCGGTGTTCAGCCCCTTGTCGTGCAGCACGTTCTTGAGGCTGTGGAAGATCTCGGCCCCCATCCGTAGCCCCTCGCGGAACGTCGGGGCGCCGATCGGCATGATCATGAACTCCTGGAAATCGACGGTGCTGTCCGCGTGCTTGCCGCCGTTGAGGATGTTCATGAGTGGGACTGGCAGCACGGTGGCGTTGGTCCCGCCGACGTACCGGTACAGCGGCAGCCCGGCAGCGTCGGCCGCGGCGTGGGCACACGCCAGCGAGACGCCGAGGATCGCGTTGGCCCCGAGCTTGGCCTTGTTCGGCGTGCCGTCCAGCTCGACCATCGCCTTGTCGATCGCTGCCTGGTCGAAGACGTTCCGCCCGGCGAGGGCCTTCGCGAGCGTCGTGTTGACGTGCTCGACTGCCTTGCTGGTCCCCTTGCCGAGGTAGCGGCTCTTGTCCCCGTCGCGAAGTTCGACGGCTTCGTGCGCGCCGGTGCTGGCGCCACTGGGAACGGCGGCGCGGCCGAAGGCTCCGCCAGCCGTGCGGACGTCCACCTCCACCGTCGGGTTGCCGCGGCTGTCGAGGACTTCCCGGGCGTGGATCGAGAGGATGCTGTCGATGCTCATGGGTTCGGGCTCACGGGAACGGGACGCGCGGGACGGCCGGTCGCCGTCGGGTCGTTGGTGGGATATGTGCGGCGGGGGAAGGGTCAAGGTGGCCCGCGGCCGCGGGAAGGGCCGGGACCGGGCGGAGTCGGGGGTCTCACGCGCGATCGACCGGCACAGGCCGGCGGCGGCGATCCACGGTGCGAACACCGGATTGCCCGCCAGCGACCCCTTCCCGCGGCCGAGATCGGTCGGCCGGCCGGGACGTGCTGTTTGCACCTCCATCATCGACCAGTGCGACCGGCATCTTGAGGGGTCAGGCAATCCACGCCGTAACCGGACAGGGGCCAGACGTCATAACCGATACCGACGAACCCCGCCCGCCATCGGCTGGGAGTGTCACGCGGCTGCCGATTCGGCGACGTAGCCGCGCAACCTGGCCAGGTTCACCGGGTCCATCGGCTCCCCGTTCGGGCCGTCCTTGGGCGTCTCCAGAATCATCGGGTGCCTGGCGAACCGCGGGTCCGTCACCAGTCGGCGGAAAGCCTGTTCGCCGATCATCCCCAGACCGATGCCGGCGTGCCGGTCCACCCGGCTGCCGAGCGACTTGACGCTGTCGTTGACGTGGAACAGCTTCAGTCGTCGCAGCCCGACCGTGCGGCCGAACTCGGCGAACGTGGCGTCGTACCCCGCGTCGGTGGACAGGTCGTAGCCGGCGGCGAAGGCGTGGCAGGTGTCGAAGCAGACCGCCAGCCGGCCGGGGTCATGCGAGTCAGTGATGAGCCGGCCGAGGTGTTCGAACCGATGGCCGAGGGTGGTCCCCATACCGGCGGTGTTTTCGAGCAGGATCTTCACCTTGTATCCGGACGTGCTCTTGAGTGCCCGGTCCAGCCCCGCCGTGACGCGCCGCAGCCCCGCGTCCTCGCCGCTGCCGACGTGCGCCCCCGGGTGGGTGACGAGGTAGCTCAGCCCGAGTTGTTCGGCGCGGTTTAACTCGTCCACGAACGCCGCGATGGACTTCTCGAACAACTCGTCGCCGGGGGCGGCGAGGTTGATGAGGTACGAGTCGTGCGCCGACGGGTACTTCAACCTGGCCTTGCGGACGGCGGCCTTGAACGCCGCGACCTCGTCGTCGGTGAGCGGCTTGCCCGCCCACTGGTTGGCGTTCTTGGAAAAGATCTGCACCGTCCCGCACGCCAGTGCGGCTGCGGCCTCGGCGGCCTTATACAGCCCGCCAGCGACTGACAGATGGGCACCGATCAGTGGCATCTTGCGGCTCATTCTGCTAAACCGGAGTTCCAGTCCGTTCCGGCCGACTGAGGATACCCAGAGGACGGGAGCGTGTCTGCGCCGGTGCCGGGACGGGCCATGAGCGACCGGAGGGCAACACTCCTCGCGTGCGGGTGCCTGCTCGCCTTCGTGACGGTCGATGCCGCCGTGACCGTGCTACTGGTTTACCTGATACTCAGGTTGCTCGGCTGACCGCGCGATGATCGGCCGTGCCCCTTGCAGGGCAGGAGGCACCATGACCGCGATCCTGTGCACCGTCGTCACCCACATCTTTCCCCTCGGGGTCGAGGTGGACTTCGCTCCGGTGCCCGTTTTCGGCCAGGGAGGACCGGTCCGGCGAATCACCGTCGTCGCCGAGACGATGGGCGGTAAAATGGTGCGCATTCCGATGGAACTCGGCGGGAGTGCAACGCACTCGACCATGCGGGATATGGTACTCGCTAACCTCCGTCACGCCGGCTCGTACGCTATCGCAACGTCCGGCAGCGCGCTGACCACGACCGGGGCAAAGAAGTCTCCGGTGAAGTCGATCAAGGTGTCTGGCGACATCCCGGCCGATTCACCTCCCATTGCCCGGTTCATCCCGAAAGGGCGATGAGAACAGCGGCAGTAAAACACGCCAGCCGGGGTTCGCCCCGGCTGGTTGCGTTTTCGGAGCCACCCCGCCGCCGACGCTCGTGCCTACGATGGAAGGGCGGTCCAACGTGGGCCGCCTTCATTATCGGAGGCCGAGCGGTGAGGGTGTGTGTCCTGTTCAATCCACGGTCCGGGTCCGCCGACCAAATCGCGGCCCTCCGTGCCGCGCTGGCCGGACGGCGGAAGGTCGCCCTCCGTGAACTCGGGCCGGATGACGATTTCAAGCAAGTCGTCGCCGAGATCGCCCGCGGCCGCTGTGACCTGATCGCCGTGGCCGGCGGCGACGGCACCGTCCACGCCGCGGTCAACGGACTCGCCCCGCACTTCCCCGACAAGCCGCTCACAATCGTGCCGCTCGGCACCGGCAACGACCTGTGCCGCACCCTCGCCATCCCGCTGGATGCTGTCGCGGCGCTCGACCTGTGGAAGACCGGCCGACGGCGGACCATCGACGTGATCCGCGTCGAGGGGGACCGTGCCGGGTACGCGGTCAACGCGATCACCGGAGGGTTCAGTGGTCGGGTCGCGGCCGACGTGACCAGTGAGTTGAAGGGGTTCTGGGGGCCGCTTGCCTACCTCCGCGGCGCTGCCGGGCCGATCGCCGAGCGCGAGTCCTACCGGGTGACGTTCCGGTTCGACGGCGGCCCGCCGGAGACGATGGACCTCTACAACCTGGTAATCGCCAACGGCCGGACCGCGGCCGGCGGGCTGCCAGTCGCCCCACTGGCCAACCCGGAGGACGGACTGCTCGACGTGATCGTCATCCCGGCCGGCGACCTGCTGGATACGTCCGTCGTCGCGGCCCGGTTGATGGCCGGCGATTACCACGCCGACGAAACCGTATTGCACCGCCGGGCCAAGCGCGTCGAGATCGAGTGCGACCCACCGATTCCGGTGAGCATCGACGGTGAACTCGCGGAGGGGCGGCGGTTCGCGTTCACGGTCGTCCCGAAGGCGCTGCGGGTGCTGGCCGGCCCGGGCTATCGGCCGGACCCGGAGGGGGAGCCGCCGGAGGCCGACGACTGGGACGCCGATGCCGCCGGCCGCGGCCTGGGCAGCCGGTTGTTCGGGCTGGTCGCTGCGCTGATGCTGCTGGTGGTGCGGATGCCACGGGGCGTGGCGCTGGGCCTGGGGCTGGCCGCACTGGCCGTCCTGGGGTTCGGCTTGCTCGCGCGGGTCGTGCTGGCCGGGGAGTGGGCCACAGCCAACCAGGCGATCCTGGACGCCATCGAGCCCCGGGGATCGCCGCGGCTGACCGCCTTCGCCGAGATCATCACCGGTGCCGGTCACTGGGCCGTGACGACGGCCCTCGGGGCAGGGTTGGTCGCCGTGTACGCCGCCCGGCGACGATACCTGGACGCGGCCACGTTGCTGGTAGTCCTCGTCGGGTGCAGCCTGCTGGAGCCGATGCTCAAGTGGGCCTTCCAGGTCGAGCGGCCCGGCCCGTATGAACCGGCCGTTGCCGTCGCGGCTTACAGCTTCCCCAGCGGCCACGCCCTGCGCGGGGTCGGGCTGTACCTGTGCGTCGCCGCACTCGTGGTGGCGCGGGACTTCAAGTCTGTCTGGCGATGGGTGGTCGCTGTTGGCTGCGTCCTCCTGGCGGCCGCCGTCTGTTGGAGCCGCCCGTACCTACTCGTCCACTGGCCCGGAGACGTGGCAGCGGGGGCGCTGGCCGCCGTCGCATGGGTGAGCGGCTGCCTGGTCGCCCGCCACCGCGTCCGGGTACGGCTCGCAGCCACGGGTCGGAACGCCCCGGCAGAGAGTGGTGCCCGGCCGTTGACTCCGGTATAACATTTGCGGTGCGGCACATCTGCACACCGGGAGACGGTTCGCCATGACCCGCAAGGAGTTCCTTCAGCGACTTCACCGCAAGTCCGGTCGGCCGTTCTACGAGGCCGGCGGGTGGCTGGCGCTGTTCTTCGGGCTGATGGCCGTTTCGCTGTTGGCCTGGGAGAACGGATTCTGGCCGGTGTCGGTCGTCTGCTGGCTCGTCCAGGCTCACATCGGTCATGCGAACCTGCTCGCCTTCCACGAGGCGGCCCACTACCTTCTGCACCGCGACCGCCGGCTGAACGAACTCCAGGGTCTGGTCATCGGGTCACTGATCCTCACGCCGTTGTCGGCGTACCGGTGGGTACACAACATGCACCACACCCACCTCGGTACCCTGCGTGACTCCGAGTTGTGGCCGTTCGTGGACCCCGCCGTGCCGCGGTGGAAGCGACTGCTGACCGCGTTCGCCGAGCTGTTCCTCGGGTTCTTCTTCACCCCGCTCGTCTTCCTCCGCGGTGTGCTGGTCGCCGACAGGATGCCGCGCTCGACCGCCCGCCGCCTGGTCGGCGAATATGCATTGTGCGTGGCCCTGTGGGCCGTCATTCTTGGGGCAGTCGCCTCCCTCGGCATCTGGGAGTACTTCCTGGTCGGTTACTTCGTGCCGTCGCTGATCGCCGGGAACATGCAGACACTGCGGCAGTACACCGAGCACATGGGTCTGCTGGGCCACGACGTACCGAGCACCACCCGGACGGTGATCGACCCGACCCTGGCCGGCCGAGTCCTGTCGGCGACGATGCTGCACATCGACCAGCACGGCCCGCACCACCTGTACTCGAAGATCCCGCACCACAACCTCGCCGAGGCAACGCCGGTCGTGTACGAGAAGGAGTTACGCGAGCCGGAGGGGGCAAACGTGTTCCGGTCCTATGCCGCGGCGATCTGGGATATGGTCAAGTCGCTCGGCAACCCGCGGGTTGGCGGCCAGTGGCTGGGAGAGCGGAAGCCCGTGGCCGTGGCAGTACCGCAAGCGGCTGCGGAGGCGGCGTGATGTAGGGTGGGTCGAGTCTTCGAGGCCCACCCTCTGGCCAGACTGAGTTGTCGCATTAATTCGGGTCCAGACACAAAGGCGATGTCTACTTTTGTCTACAGGCGATCAGTCGGGTAGGGTCAGGCGCTCACCTTTTCTGGTCAGGCGATCAGACCAGGTGTGCTGATCGCCTGATCGCCTGATCGCCTGACCCCTGCCATGAGTTCTCATCGTGGCACGTCCGCCAGCGCCTCGTCCGGTAGCACGAACGAGTTCGACACCGTCTCGTCCTGCTCCTCGTTGAGCAGCTCCGGGAACCGCATCCCTGGCAGTGCCAGGACGGCGAACACCTCCTGCACCCCGGACTCGAACCGCAGGAACGCCACGGTCTGGCCGGTCCGGGTGTCCACCACCCACATCCCGCACACCCGCTCCTCGACCGGCAGCCGCTCGGTGATCGGGATGCCACTAAAGACCGCCGTCTCCCGAACCTGAGACAGTCCGATGAACGCCAGCGGTCCGGCGAAATCCAGCCCACGGGTGAACCCGGGGACGTGGGCCACCACCTCCGTCCATCCGGTCGCCGGGTCACAGGTGGAAAGCGTCCCGGCCCCGGACTCCAGGAACCACAGCCTGCCGTCGTACCACCGCGGCGAATGCGGCATCGACAGTCCAGACGCCACCACGCGCCCCGACAGGACCTCCATCAGCACCCCACCGCGGGCCTTGTCCGCCCGCCACCCACCCGGGGTGTCGGTGACGCCGAGCGCGGTGACGAACCGGGGCTTGCCGTCCACCAGCGCCAGCCCGTTGAGGTGACAGCGGTCCTCCGGCGTCAGGGCGGAAACGAACGGCGGCCGCCACCGCGGGACGAAGCTGTGCTCCCGGTCGAACGTACACAAGCACGAGAACCGGGTGTTGACCGCCCAGAGTTCGCCCCCCGACCCGAACGCAACCTCGTGGATGGCGATGTGGCCCGTGAAGTGGGCCTCGCGGGGCAGAAAGCAGGCGTCGTGGCGTCCGGTGGGTTCGAGCCGAGCGGCGGCGGCTGGCTGGTCGCGGTACTCCCACACAGCCGAGCGGGTGCCAACAGCTAACCGGCCGCGATCGAGTGCCAACCCCATAGGGACCTGGAAGTTGCGGAAGTGCGTGTTCGCCACACCCCCCTCGGACCGCACCAGGATGAGCTTGCCCGCTTGGTAAGTGCTGACGAGCAGAGACAGCCGGAGTTGGTCGAGCACGACAGGTAGACTGGTCGTATGGACACTACGCAGGGGCTCGTCCGGCGCGGTCATGGTGATCCTCGGGATTGTGCGGGCCTTCATGTTGCGCCGACCGTGGCGTGCAGTACGACCGTGTCGGTCTTACGGTTGGGGGAAGATAGGAAAGCACAAAATGGGGTTATTTCACTTCCCCATCCTTCCACCATCGTCTTATCTTTGACACCCAAAACCACTGCTTTTTCGGTATCCAACGGCCGACTCGTATGCATCTTGCGGCCGGCACCAGGACCGAGTCATGACTCCGCTCTCGCCTCAATCCGCCCTCCAGAGGGCCAAGTACCTACTCACCCGGCCGTGCGCGACACGGCGACAGTCGCTGCTCGGCGTTCAGCAGCTCGAAGACCGGGTGACACCGGCCACGTTTACGGTCAGCAATACCGACGACGCCGGCCCTGGGTCGCTGCGCCAGGCGGTCCTCGACGCTAACGCTGCGAAAGGGGCCGACGAGATCGTTTTCGACTCCATGTTCAGCACCGCCCAGACAATCTCCTTGACGGGTGGTCAGATCACAGTCAGCGGTTCCTCCCCGATCACCATCACCGGTCCCGGCGCAAAGCTCCTCACGATCGAGCGCGCCTCGTCCGCCTCGGCGTCCCGGATCTTCAACTCGACCGCCTCGACCTTTAACCTCTCCGGGGTGACCATCCAGGGAGGGAAATCGGACTTTGGCGGAGCCATGAAGGCCTCTTCCACCGTCGTGCTGGACTCGGTGGCCTTAAAGTCGAACGAGGCCACCCTGGTCGGCGGGGCCGTCTACATCGGCCAGTTGGGCACCCTCACTGTCCGGAACAGTACCATCAGCGGGAACACCGCCACGTTTGTCGGGGGTGGGATCTACTTCTACAACTCCGGGACGCTGACGGTCCAGAACAGCACCATCTCGGGGAACACCACAACCTCCCCGTTGAACAACGCCGGGGGCGCCGGCATCTACTTTTTTGGTTACTCTCTCAACTCGCGCATCCAGAACACGACGATTTCGGGCAACACCTCGGCCAGTTCGGGCGGGGGGGTGATGCTGCGATTCCATTACGGCAAGTTCGATTTCGAGAGTTGCACGATCGTCGGCAACACCGCGGCGAACCCCGCCGATGGCCAGGGCGGCGGCGGCATCGCCCAGTTGGCAGGGTCGGGGGTGATCAATGTGACCAGTTCGGTCGTGTCGGGAAACTCCAACACCAAGGCCCCCGACATCCTCAGCGCCGGAATCGTGAACGTGAACTCGAGCGCGGTCGGCAAGAGCGCCGGGTTCACCCTGACCGGGGCGAATAACATCCCGTTCGACACGGACCTCAAACTCGGTTCACTTGCGGACAACGGCGGCCCGACGCTGACCATTGCCCCCCTGTCCGGCAGCCCGTTGCTCGACGCGGGGTCCAACCCGGCCGGCCAGCCGACCGACCAGCGAGGCCCGAGCTTCGTCCGGGTGTTCGGCACTAAGGCGGACATCGGCGCGTTCGAGGTTCAGCCGCCGGCGGTCCTCGCAATCACCACCCCGACGGCCAGCCCGACCAACACGGACCAGTTGACCTTCACCGTCACGTTCAACCACGGGCTGACCGGTCTGTCGGCGGCCAACTTCGCGTTGAGCACCACCGGCGGTGTGACCGGAACGATCGGCGCCGTGACCAGTATTGATGGCCGGACGTGGACGGTCCCGGTCACCGGCATCATCGGGACCGGCACCCTGCGACTCGACGTGATTAACGAGGCCGGCGTCACTCCGGGAATCCGGGTCATCCCGTTCACTGCCGGGCAGGTCGTGACGATCGACCAGACCGCCCCGACGGTCCAGTCGATCACCAGACTGGACCCCGACCCGATCCAGACTGCGACCGGACGGTTCCAGGTCACATTCAGTGAGCCCGTGACCGCGTTGACCGTCGGCAATCTCACCCTGAACGCCACTGGCACGGTCACAGGGGCGAGCATCGACGACGTCTCGGGTTCGGGCGCCACCTGGGTCGTGACCGTCACGATCGGGGCCGGCAACGGCACGCTCGGCATCAGCGTGACCGACGGCACCGGGATCACCGACACGGCCGGAAACCCGCTCGCAGGCGTCCCGTTCACTGGCGAGACCTACACCGTCCAGCCGATCGTCCTGAGCATCACCGGCCCCGCGACGTCCAGCGCTGGCACGGTCCTCTTCACGGTGGTGTTCAACCAGCCGGTCGATGGTCTGACCGCCGGTAACTTCCAGGCGGTCGTGACCGACACGGTCAGCGCGACGGTCGGCACCCCGACTGGGTCCGGCACCACCTGGACCGTGCCGGTTACCCGCATCCTCGGCACCGGCACCCTGCGGCTGGACATGGTCAACGCGACCGGCGTCAGCCAGGACGTGCAACTCCTGCCGTTCACCGGCGGGACCGTCGTGCAGATCGACCGCATCCTGCCGGCCGTGACATCGATCCTCCCGGTCGGACCGAACCCGACCAACGGCGCGGTGGTGGACTTCGTTGTGACCTTCCCGGAGGCCGTCGAGGGTCTGACCGCGGACAACTTCGCGCTGACCGTCGGCGGCGCGCTCGCCGGGGTGGATATCACGGGCGTAACCGGCGGCGGCACTACGTGGACGGTATCGGTCAGCACCGGGACGGGCGACGGCACGATCCGTCTCGACATGGTCAACGACGACGGCAGCGTTTTCCCGCCCGTGAACGGGTTGCCGTACACTGGCGGAACCGCGGTCGTCGTGGACCGGACCAGCCCAACCGCGCAGACCACGGTGCCCGTCGGGGCGAACCCGACGAGTGCCGGCACGACGCAGTTCACGGTCACGTTTAGCGAATCGGTTGTCGGCGTGAGCGCGAGCAACTTCGCCCTCGTTGCCCTGGGCGTCAACGGCGCGGCCATCACCGGCGTGTCCGGCAGCGGGGCCACCTACACGGTGACTGTCACGACCGGGTTCGGGGACGGCACCCTCCGGCTCACCCTCGCCACCCCGAACGGAATCGTGGATCGGGCCGGTAACGCGCTGACCGGCCGACCGTTCACCGCGACCCCCCTGGTCGTGGACAGGACTGCTCCGGTCGTCCAGTCGATCGCACTGGTTGGCCCAGCCGCGACCCGTGCCGCGTCGGTCGCGTTCACGATCACGTTCAGCGAGCCGGTCCTGGGAGTATCTCCGCTGAACTTCGCGGCGGTCGCATCCGGCACCCTCGTCGGGGCAACCATCACGTCGCTGACCACGGCCGATGGGCGGGTCTACACCGCCGTCGTGAGCACAGGGACCGGCGACGGCACCCTGCGGCTGGACCTAATCAGTCCGGTCGGCATCACCGACACGGCTGGCCAGCCGGTGATCGCCGGGCTGACCGGCGCGGCGTACACGATCGACCGGACCGCACCGCGGGCGTCCATCAACCTCTCGACCGGTCAAGCGGCCGTGACCGGGGACCAGCCAATCCGGTTCACCTTGACGTTCAACGAGCCGGTGACAGGGTTCGGGCGGGACGACGTCGTGCTGGGCGGGACGGCCGGCTCGGGGGTGGTCCGCGTCACCGGCAGCGGCGCGACCTACGAGGTGGAGGTGACCGGGCTGAGTGCGTCGGGAGACGTAGTCCTCAGTGTCCGCGAAGCGGCGGCGGTGGACGTGGCCGGGAACTTGAGCCTGCCAACGGAACCGACCGGCAAGGCCGTCCTCTTTGTCCGTAAGTCTGGCGGGAGTGATGAGACGTACCTGACGCGCGCGCTGACGCTGCTGAACGTCGCGGCCCCCGGGGTACTGACCAACGACACCGACCCCGACGGCCGTCCGATGACTGCGGTGCTGGTCACCACCCCACCGGCTTCGGCCGGCACAGTTCAGCTCAACCAGGACGGGTCGTTCAGCTTCCGCCCGTCGGTCGGGTTCGTCGGCAGCACCACCTTCAGCTACGCCCCGTTCAACGGATTCGTCTTCGGGGATGCGTTGACCGTGACGATCCTCGTGGAGGCGGGGCAGGGCCTGTCGGCGGTCGCGGCCGGGCCGGGCGGTGGGCCACAGGTGACCGTTTACAACGCGGACGGGACGACCCGGTTCAACTTCTTCGTCTACGCCCCGACGTTCACTGGCGGGGTGTATGTTGCGACCGGTGATCTGACCGGCGACGGTGTGGAGGAGATCGTGACCGGGGCCGGGCTGGGCGGCGGGCCTCACGTCCGGGTGTTCGACGGGGTCACGG
>DATLIF010000488.1:0-7002 GCA_035539575.1 Fimbriiglobus sp.
CTACACTCGATCCCGTGTGAGGAGCCGACGATCCACCGGGTGCGGACGGCGGACCTCGACGGCGACGGCAAGCCGGAGATCGTCGTGGCCCCGCTGCACGGCCGGGAGTGTACGGCGAAGGGGAACTGGACCGACGGCCGGCCGGTGCGAATTCTCAGCTACAAGGTGCCGACGGAGCCGACGAAGCCGGAGGCGTGGAAGCCGGAGGTGATCTCGGAGGGGCTGCACGTCGTCCACAACTTCTGGACCCGGCCCGATCTGCCCGGCCTGGTCTCGACGGCGAGCTACGAAGGAATCAGCATGGTCGTGAAGAAGCAAGGCCAGTTCACGACCGGACTGTTCCACCCGGCGAATCAGGAGAACCCGAAGGGGAGTCGGGGATCGAGTGAAATCACGCGGGCGGAGATACCCAGGCTGGGTGGGGTCGTGGCCACCATTGAGCCGTGGCACGGGAACCAGGTCGTCGTGTACTACCGGACCGGGATGCCCCGGGCGACCGTCCGCCGAGTGATCGATTCCGACCTCCGCTGGGGTCACGCCATCGCGTTCGGGGATCTGGCCGGTGACGGCAACCCATACCTCGTAGCCGGCGTACGCGACGACCCGAACCCGAAGGCGGGCGACAAGTTCACCGACCGCCGCGGCGTCCGGCTGTACCGCTGCACCGACGGCCAAGGCGAGAAGTGGGACCGGCACATCCTCGAAGCCGGCGGCGTCGCGGTGGAGGACCTGGCGGTCGGCGACCTCAACGGTGACGGCAGGCCGGACATCGTCGCAGTGGGCCGTCAGACGGGGAACTGCCGCATCTACTGGAACCAGGGAAAGTGACCGTCGGAGCCCGAAGCGTAAGCGAGGGTCTGTACCAAGACCCTCGCTTACGCTTCGGGCTCCGACGGTCACTCGGGCGCCGGCTCCCGGTACGGCGCCTGGCACTCCACCAGTCGCTCGCCCGGTTCGGTTGGCTTTTTCGCCTGCTTTGCCGGCGGATTGACACCCGGCATCACCAGCCCGTAGGCCGCCGCCCCACCCAGCCCCAGCGCCAGCAGCACCGGCGCGAACCCGTTCGCCCGCATGTCGGACAGGAACCCGTACACCAGCGCCGCCACGACCAGCGCGAAGACCACCAGGCTCTGCGCCGGGGCCGGGCCGATGCCGGCCACCCCGAGCGGGCACTCCAGTTTCCCCGTGCCGACCAGGTACGTGTGGAACCCGGCCACCCCAAGCCCGGCGACCGCCAGCGGCAGGCAGATGGCCACCAGTCGCTGCCGCTGATCGCCCAGGACGACCATCCCGACGCCCAGCACCGCCACCAGCGCGAACGCCAGCGCCCGCTGATAGAAGCACAGCGCGCACGCGTTCAGATCCATGCCGAGGCTGAGGTACAGACTCCCGGCCGCGGCCACGGCCGAAAACACCAGCGCAAGAATGAGTGAGCCCATGCCCAACAGACTATCCGCGGTAGATGAGGAGGTCCACCGGGAACGAGAAACGTACAGTCCAACAAGGCGAGCGGGGGACGTTAGTCCCCCGAGTCTCAACCTGAGCGGGGGGCGTCAGCCCCCTGAGATTGAGTCAACCTGAGATTGAGTCCCCTCAGGGGGCTGACGCCCCCCGCTCAGGCCCCGCTCAGGAGTCGCAAACAATTTACACGACCTCGAACGTCAACTCCGGGGCCTTGCGGCGGTGGACGGCGGCCGCGACCTCCCGGCGGATCAATCCGGCCGCCCGGTCGAGGTGTTCGGCTGCGGCCGTCCGGTCGGTGGCGTCTGCCGGGCTTGGCACGGCGACTGTCACCCGCAGCCGGCCCGTGTGCGGCGCCGGCTCGACCGATACGACCGTCAGGTTCTGCAACACCTCGTCCGCCAGGCCGGGGAAGATTCCGCCGAGCGCGTCGCGGACCTGCCCGCACAACTGGTACGCCTTTCGGCCCGTCTGCCTGTCAGCGTTCATCTGCTGGTACACCCGCAAAAGGAGGGATCTTGCAACACGCCGCGCGGATGGGTCGCAATCGGTCGCACGGGGCACCTCCTTTCCGGTGAGATGGGTAAGCCAGGGACACCAGCACACGGGATGGGTTCGCCGGGGAGCGAACCAGCCAGCCCATTCGCCGGGTCTTACAATGACCCCGCTCCTGTTCCCACTTTTGCAGAAGGATTGCGATGAAGCCGCGTCTGTTCACCCCCGGCCCGACCCCGGTCCCCGAGGAGACCCTGCTGGAGTTGGCCAAACCGGTCGGCTACCACCGCTCGCCGGAGGCCAAGGCCATCCTGGGCGAGGTCGTCGAGGACCTGAAGTACGTCTTCCAGACGGCGCAGCCGGTCTTCACCCTGACCTGCTCCGGCACCGGCGGGATGGAATCGGCGGTGTCGAGCAGCCTGGCCGCGGGCGAGAAGGTGATCCTGCTGACCGCCGGCCGGTGGGGCGAGCGGTGGCGCGGCATCCTCAAGGCGTACGCAGCGAACATCGTCGCGGTTGAAGTCCCCTACGGCCAGGCGGTGCAGCCAGCCCAACTGGAGCAGGCGCTCGCGGCCAACCCGGACGCGAAGGCGGTCTTCGCCACCATGAGCGAGACGTCCACCGGCGTCGGCCACGACCTCGCCGCGTTCGGCCAGATCGTCGCGAAGACGGACAAGCTCCTGATCGTGGACGGCATCAGCGGCCTCGGCGCGATGGAGTGCCGCACCGACGACTGGAAGCTCGACCTCGTCGTCACCGGGTCGCAGAAGGCACTGATGCTGCCGCCGGGGCTGGCGTTCGTGACCGTCTCCCCGAAGGCGTGGGCGAAGATCGAAGCGACGCCGGTCCGCAACTTCTACCTGGACCTGCGGCGGTACCGGAAGTCGCTCGCCGACGGCCCGGACACGCCGTTCACCCCGGCGAACACGCTCATCAAGGCGCAGCGGGTGAGCCTGAAGCGCATCCGCGCCGAGGGGATCGAGAACCTGTGGGCGCGGCACGCGAAGATCGCCGCGGCCTGCCGGGCCGGGGTCAAGGCGATGGGCTTGCAGGTCTTCGCCGAACCGCCGAACAACGCTCTCACTGTCATCACGGTGCCGGCCGGCGTGGACGGCAGCGCGACGCTCAAGAAGTTGGAGAAGCAGCACGGCTACAAGCTGGCCGACGGGCAGGACACGCTCAAGGGCAAGATCTGGCGGCTCTCGCACATGGGCTACACCGACGCCTTCGACGTACTCGGCGCGCTGGCGGCGCTGGAGTTGGTGCTAGTCGAAAGCGGCTTCAAGCTGGAGCCCGGTGCCGGCGTCGCCGCGTTCCAGCGGAGCTACGCGGGGAAGTGAACGTGTGGCGTGCGGAGAACCCGGTTGAACATCCGGCTTCTCCGCACGCCGCTGCCAGTCCGCCTTGCCCCGTCAACCCCATCCCGCCCAGCTTTCGATCTCGGGTTGCCCGCAAGTTTCCCGTCGGGTAGACGTTCCCCCACGCTGCCATTCCACCGCCCGCCCGACGGCCCCGCTTGCCCGGGGTCGGGGATGAGCTATGGATACCCGTACCGGACCGCCCGGCCTGCCCATCTTCCCCGGGCCGAACTCGGAGCCGCCCAATGGCCGCCCCCGCGATCGCCGACGCCTACAACCGCGAAATCCTCGAAGACGCCTACCAGCGCTGGCAGCACAGCCCCGGCTCCGTGGACCCGTCCTGGCAGGCGTTCTTCGCCGGCGTCGCCTTCGCCGGCAACGGCATCGCCGGCCGCCCGGACGCCATCCGCGGCGACCTGCGGCTGCAGACCGGCGTCGTCCGCATGGTCTTCTGGTACCGCCAGGCCGGCCACCTCCAGGCCCACACCGACCCGCTCCAGGACGCGCCGCCGCCCGAACACGACCTGCTCAAGCTCGACAAGTTCGGACTCACCGACGCCGACCTCAACGCCACCGTGGACGGCTCCATGGTCCACGGGTTCGAGGGCCGCGTCCGCCTCGCCGACCTGCGCGCCGCCCTGCGGCAGACCTACTGCGGCAAGGTCGGCGTCGAGTACATGCACATCGAGGACCTGGCCAAGCGGCGCTGGCTCGCCGAGCGCATCGAGCCGACCCGCAACGCCCCCGGCCTGGACCTGCGGCAGAAGCTCCGCACCCTGATGAACCTGCACTGGGCGTCCAACTTCGAGAGCTACCTGCACACCAAGTACGTCGGCCAGAAGCGGTTCTCCCTCGAAGGTGCCGAGACGCTCATGCCCATGCTCGACGCCGTCGTCGAGCGAGCCCCGTCCCTGGGTGTCAAGGAGATCGTGATCGGCATGGCCCACCGCGGCCGGCTCAACGTCCTGGCCAACCTCCTCCGCAAACCCTTCGAGCAGATCTTCAACGAGTTCGAGGACAACTTCCTGCCGGACTCCACGAAGGATGGCGACGGGGACGTGAAGTACCACATGGGTTTCTCCGCCGACGTGACCACCACCGACGGCGGCAGTGTCCACCTATCGCTCTCGCCCAACCCCAGCCACCTGGAGATCGTCGGCCCGGTCGTCGAGGGACGGGTCCGCGCCAAGCAGCGGCTCTTCGGCGACGCCGACCGCTCTAAGGGCGTCCCCCTCCTGATCCACGGCGACGCGGCCTTCGCCGGCCAGGGCGTCGTCGCCGAGACGTTTAACCTCGCCAACCTCGCCGGCTACCGCACCGGCGGCACCCTGCACATCGTGGTGAACAACCAGATCGGGTTCACCACACCGCCGCGCGACGCTCGATCGACGCAGTACTGCACCGACATCGCCAAGTTCATCCAGGCCCCGATCTTCCACGTCAACGGCGAGGACCCGGAGGCCGCGGTGTACGTCACCCGGCTGGCGACGGAGTACCGCCAGCAGTTCAAGAGCGACGTGGTCATCGACCTGGTGTGCTACCGCAAGTACGGACACAACGAGGGCGACGAGCCGTCGTTCACGCAGCCGGTCGAGTACCGCAAGATCAAGGCGAAGAAGCCAGTCGCGCAAGTTTACACCGAGCAACTTCTGGCCGAGGGCACCATCCGCTCCGAGGAGGCCGAGGCGATCGACGCCGAGTTCCGCATCCAGCTCGACGAGGGGTTGCAGGAGGTCAAGGAGGGGCCGCCGCAGTCCAAGAAGATGGCCGGGTTCGCCGGCCGCTGGGACGGGCTCTCGAACCAGTACTCGCACGCCCCGGCCGGCACCCGCATAACGGAAGCGGTCGCCGACCGCATCGCCGATGCGCTGGCCGCGGTCCCCGAGGGGTTCCACCTGCACCCGACCATCAAGCGGCTCGCCGAGAAGCGCCGCGACGACATCACGCAGCGCAAGCCGCTCGACTGGGGGACCGGCGAGGCGCTGGCGTTCGGCTCGCTGGTGCTGGAGGGGCACCTCGTCCGGCTCAGCGGCCAGGACAGCCGCCGCGGCACCTTCGCGCACCGACACTCGTACTACTACGATCAGGAGACGGGCAAGTCGTACTGCCCGCTGGCCCACCTCGACCCCGGCCAGGCCCAGTTCGACGTCTTCGACAGCTCGCTATCCGAGATGGCGGTGCTGGCGTTCGAGTACGGGTATTCGCTTGACGACCCGCAGGCGCTGGTGATGTGGGAGGCCCAGTTCGGCGACTTCGCCAACGGCGCGCAGGTCGTGATCGACCAGTTCGTCACCTCCGGCGAGTCGAAGTGGACCCGGGGCAGCGGGCTGGTGATGCTGTTGCCGCACGGCTACGAGGGGCAGGGGCCGGAGCACTCGTCCGCCCGGCTGGAGCGCTTTCTCCAGTCGTGCGCCGAGGACAACGTCCAGGTGATCTACCCGACCAACTCCGCGCAGATCTTCCACGCCCTGCGGCGGCAGGTGAAGCGGTCCTTCCGCAAGCCGCTGATCGTGATGACGCCCAAGAGCCTGTTGCGGTTGCCGGGTGCGGCCTCGCCGCTGTCCGAGTTTACCGACGGCGCGTTCCGCGAGGTGATCGACGACCCGACGGTCCAGGGCGCGGACGGCGTCCGCCGGGTGGTGCTCTGCACCGGCAAGGTGTACTACGACCTGGCGGCCCGCCGCGCGGAGTTGAAGAAGACCGACGTGGCGCTGGTCCGTCTGGAGCAGTTCTACCCGTGGCCCAGCGAACAGCTCAAGAAGGTACTCGGCCGCTACCGCCGGGCGGTGGACTGGGTCTGGGCGCAGGAGGAGTCGCAGAACATGGGCGGGTGGTTCTTCGTCGAGCCGCTGTTGCGGGCGATGGGGCTGCCGGTGGAGTTTGTCGGGCGCGACTCCAGCGCCAGCCCGGCGGCCGGGTCGCACACGGTTCATAAGCACGAGCAGGCCGAGTTGGTGGACGCGGCGCTGTCAAAGCCGGTCCCACACGTCGTCGCCGGCGCCTGGCGCAAGGCGAGCGGGACGGTCCCGGCGGCGTCCGCGAACCGCACCGCCGCCGCGACGGAGGCGGCCGCCTCCCAGTAGCGCCAGAATATCTATCATGACACCCGGGAGCCCGCGGACGGTCGTCCGTGGGCTTCTTTCGCCAGGGGAACCCATCATGGCCGTCGAGCAGGTGAAGGTGCCGTCGCCCGGGGAGTCGGTCACCGAGGGGCGCATCGCTCAGTGGTACAAGCCCGACGGCGCCGCGGTCCAGGTGGACGAACCCCTCTTCGAGCTGGAGTCCGACAAGGCGGCCCAGACGGTGCCCGCCCCGGTCGCCGGGGTGCTCAGAATCAAGGTGAAGGAGGGCGAAATCGTCCCGGTCGGCGCTGTGGTCGCCGAGATCGACCCGGCGGGCGTTCCCCAGGCGAGCGGGGGGCGTAAGCCCCCCGAGGCCACGCCGGCCGCAGCCACTCCGACAGCGACCCCCGCCACTCCGTCCGCCCTGGCGGGATCCGCTCAGGGGGCTAACGCCCCCCGCTCGGGAGAACCCGTCGCCTCCCCCGCCGCCCAGCGCGTTCTCGACGAGAGCGGACTCGACCCGTCTCAGGTCCCCGGCACCGGCCCCCGCGGCATCGTCACCAAGGAGGACGCCGTCCGTCAGGCGGGTGTCGGGGATCGGGTATCGGGTGTGAACGGGCCAGCTC
>DATLIF010000489.1:0-8496 GCA_035539575.1 Fimbriiglobus sp.
ATCGCCTCCCCGCTAGAAACCTACACCCGCCGGTCCGTCGACCAGGACGCCGCCTACTTCCAGAAGCTCGCAACGTCCGAATCCGCGGTCGGTTGGGTGGTCGGCCTGCCGCTCATGACTCAAACCGGCGACGAGGGGACAAAAGCAAAGGAGTGCCGGGCGTTCGGGACGTGGCTGGATCAGCTAACCGGGCTACCGGTGGCGTATCAGGACGAGCGTTACACGAGTAGCGCCGCCGAGGACGCCCTGTGGGACGCCGGCCTGACGCACAAGAAGCGCCGCAGTCGCCGCGACCGGGTCGCGGCGCAGCTCATCCTGCAAGCCTTCCTCGACGCCGGTTGCCAGGACGAGCAATCCGGCGGGTTGGGGGCGTAGGAGGTGTGCGACGTGGCCTATTTGTCCAGGGAGAGTGAATCGAAGAATGCCTGCACTTCAGGGGCTTTCAGCCACTCCTCTTTCGTGCTGGTCACTGCGATGTGGTAGACCCTGCGGCCGGCCACCACTACCAACTTGCGGTCGAACTTGCCGTCACTCTGGCTTAGGATGTCGAACCCCGGGTACTTCTGCGGCCCGTGTGCGAACTTCTTCTGACTGACCTCATCCGCTTTGAAGGCGAATACGGTGGCCGTGAGTAACTCCTCGGGGTCGGCTTGCTTGACGGCGTCGGCCGGGTACTCGTCGACGAACGCGGAAAAGATGACGACCCCTTCCGGCCGCTTGTCCGTGAACGTAGCGCTGTAGTGTTTCTGCTCACCAACCTCGTTGTTCAGGAGTTGGCTGTCCTCACTCGGAGGACCGGGCCATTTGAGACGAAGGTTCGGATCAAAAGTTAGTTGGCGTTCGGCGGCAGCCGAAGGTGATGTCCCGATGCCGGGTGGCTTTGTGCAACCAGAGACCCCGATTGCCAGTGCCATCACTACGCCAGCGAGTATGGTGGACCGCATACTACCTCCGCACTGGAAAACGCGATCCGGCCAGTGTGCCAGTCAGCAACGCCCACTCATCATTGCCACCACGACTCACATTATGCAACTCTCCCGCGTTACCCACTGGCGAACCCCGCCCGGCGATTTGCTATCCTTTCGGCATGACCGAGCGCGAGTTCGCCACCGAGGTCGTCGCCCGACTCCGCCTCGCTCACCCGCGGACCACAAGCCCCGCTCGACCAAGCTCCAGGAAGGCGTTCGTCTGGAACTCGCAGACGATGTCCGGGATCAGCGGCACCAACAGTCCTTCCAGTTCGCGGTTGCTGATGTTGCCGGTCGAAATGAGAAGCAACTTCGCGGGTCGGCCGGAAAGGATATGGGAATCCACGAAGTCGGCGTCCTTGGTTACGACGACTCGCTGCTCGAGCTCGGCCAACTCCACGATCTGCTGATCCGTTGTCCGGTTCGCGTCCGGCAGATCCAGGGTGTGAACGGCGTCGCCCCCAGCAACGGCCAGCCACCCGGCCGCCCGCCGGGGGAGTTGGGCATCCACCAGGAACTTCACGGCCCCACCGGCTGAAGTCGCCGGGTCCGGGCCAGTCGGGCGGCGAAGGCCAGAACGGCGAGCAGGTCATCCCGTTCCAGGTCTTCGTAGTCAGCCAGGATTTCGTCGAACGACATGCCGGAACTAAGCAGTTCCAGTAGCGTCTCGACGGGATAGCGAAGACCCCGGATGCACGGCTTGCCGTGGCAGACCGCCGGGTCGATCGTAATCCGCACAAGTAGCTGGTCCATGTCCCCCATCATACCGCCCGCGCCGAACCCCGCCCGGCGATTTGCTATCCTTTCGGCATGACCGAGCGCGAGTTCGCCACCGAGGTCGTCGCCCGACTCCAGAAGGTCGGCCACCAGGCCCTCTGGGCCGGCGGGTGCGTGCGCGACGAACTGCTCGGACTCGACCCCGCCGACTACGACGTGGCCACCGATGCCCGGCCGGAGCAGGTCCAGGCCCTCTTCCGCCGCAGCGTCGGCGTCGGGGCCAGCTTCGGCGTCGTCGAGGTGCTCGGGCCGCGCGACCCCGAGGGGAACTGGCTCAAGGTTCAGGTCGCCACCTTCCGCTCCGACGTCAGCTACTCCGACGGCCGACGGCCGGACGCGGTCGTCTTCTCCTCCCCGGAGGAGGACGCGAAGCGCCGCGACTTCACCATCAACGGCATGTTCCTCGACCCGGTCCACAAACAGGTGATCGACTTCGTCGGCGGACGCGCCGACCTGGAGGCGAAGATCCTCCGCGCCATCGGCGACCCGGCCGAGCGCTTCGCTGAGGACAAGCTCCGCATCCTCCGCGCGGTCCGCATGGCCGCCAAGTTTGAGATGACCATCGACCCCGCGACGATCGCCGCCGCGCGCCGTATGGCCGACCAGGTCAAGATCGTGAGCGCGGAGCGGATCGCCGAGGAGTTGCGGAAGATCCTCACCAACCGCAACCGCGCCCGCGGCTTTCGCCTCTTGCGCGAGTTCGATCTCGTCGGGCCGGTCCTGCCGGATCTGGTGCCGACGTTCGACTTGCTACAGGGGCCGCCGGACGCCCCGACGGGGACGCTCTGGGACCACACCGCCCGCGTGTTGGAGGTGCTCGAAGGTCCGCTCTGGCCGAAGCCGTGGGCGGTGTCGTTCCCGCTGGCGTTCGCGGCCGTGCTGCACGACGTCGGCAAGCCGCGCGTCATGGGCCGTACGCCGGACCGCTATACCTTCCACGGCCACGAGCACGTCGGCTCGCGCATGGCCGCGGCGATCTGCAAGCGGCTGCGGCTCTCGAATGCCGAGGCCGAGCGCGTCGTCTGGCTGGTGCATAACCACCAGTACCTGAGCGACGCCCTGACCATGCGCGCCAGCCGTCTCAAGCCGATCCTGGCTCACCCCGGCATCGGCGAGTTGCTCGCCCTGCACCGGGCCGATGCGGTCGCGTCGGACCGCGGCGTCGAGCACGTCGAGTTCTGCGAACGGATCTTGCAGGAGACGCCGCCGGAGGAGCTGAACCCGCCGCCGCTGGTCACGGGGGACGACCTCCGGTCGCTGGGGCTGACGCCGGGGCCGGAGTTCAAGCGTATCCTCGACGCGATCCGCGAAGCGCAGCTCGAAGGCAAGATCAGAACGAAGGAAGACGGGCTGCGGCTGGTTCGAGAACACGGCGCGGGGCCCGGACCCGGGCCGTGAGTACCGCCGGGCGCGCGACCGGCCGCGGCCCGCGGACCACCTCCCGCCACCAGAAGCCAAGCAGCGTCCGCAGTGTCCGCGGCACCTCGCGCAGCGAAACCTTGCTCTCGCCGCCGAGCCGCGGCCGGTGCGTCACCGCCAACTCGGCCACCGCGCAACCCAACTGCCTCGCCCGGGTCAGCATCTCGGTGTTCACGAAGAACCCGCGGCTCTCCGGCAACAGCACCGCCAGCGCCTCCCGGCGGAACACCTTTAACGCGCAATCACAGTCCCGGACACCGGTCCCGAGCAGCACCCGCGCCAGCCGGTTGTAACCCCACGACAGGAACCGTCGCCGTAACGGATCCTTCCGGTCGGTCCGGTAGCCCGCCACCACCGGGTATCGATCCGTCAGCGGCACCATCCGTCCCAGGTCGAGCAGGTCGAACTGACAGTCCGCGTCGGTGAACGCCACCAGCCCGAACGCCGCCGCCTCGAACCCGCTCCGCAACGCCGCCCCGTAGCCGCGATTGACCGGGTGCCGCACCAGCCGCAGCCGCGGGTACTCCCCGGCCAGCCGCTCAACAACTTCGCCCGTGCCGTCCCGGCTCCCGTCGTCCACCACGACGACCTCGTACTCAACGAACAGCCGCCCCAGGGCGTCGTCCGTCTCGCGCACGGCCGTCTCGATCACCGCAGCCTCGTTGTAGGCCGGGATCACCAGACTCAGGCCGACCGGGATCGCGTCCATACGTAAGGTCCGGTGGGATGTCCGACACTCTGACCGAAGCAAAAATGTGCGATGGCCGGCCGGACAGTACCAGGACAGGCAGGGTCGGTAAAGTGCGGATCGAACCCGATCCGGACGACACTAAAATGTCGGCCAGATCCTCGCCGGGAATTGCCGTATGTCTCTTCGAATCATCGTTTTATGCCGCAATCCTCAGAGTGGGGTGGCACTGGCGCCCTTGGCGGTCTTGGCGACCTTACCCCAGGTGGCCGTGAATTAGCACTTGTCGGCTCCGGTTAGCTCCGTACAAAATAGTAGCTGGCTAGTACACTTTGCCGACGGGCCGGATCGAGGTGTGTTATGACACTACTCAGCCGCAAGGCCGACTACGCGATGCTGATCGTGTCGTACCTCCACCACCGGCCGGAAGGCGGCAACGCGCGCGCGATCGCCGAGCGGTTCGGGTTGAGCCGGCCGTTCGTGGCGAACATCCTCAAGGAACTAAGCAACCGCGGCTACGTCACCAGCCACCGCGGGGTGAAGGGTGGCTACGCGTTGAAGGAGTCAGCCCGGTCGGTGACGCTGGCCGACTTTCTGGCGTCGATCGACGAGGGGTTCCGGCTGACCCTGTGCAACCACACCGCCGACCCGGCGGACGTCTGCTCCCTGGAGCCGAGTTGCCCGGTCAAGGGGCCGCTGGCCGACATCCACCGGCGGATCGTGGACGTGCTGCGCGGGGTGACGCTGGCCGACGTGGTCGCCCCGCCGCCGGTCAGTCCGGCCCCGGCCGCGGGACTCTTGCACCTGTTGCCCCCGGAGCCGGCGTGCTGTTCGAGCGGCGACCACTGCCACCACCCGCAGCCCGCCACCGTTTGAGATACCGACACCCGAGGAGACCATGGCCGTCAAGCTCCCGATCTACATGGACAACAACTCGACCACCCGGACCGACCCCCGGGTGGTCGAGGCGATGCTGCCGTACTTCACCGAGAAGTTCGGCAACTCCGCCAGCCGCAACCACCCCTTCGGGTGGGAGGCGGAGGCGGCCGTCGAGGAGGCCCGCGACCAGATCGCCGGCCTGATCGGGGCGACCGGCAAGGAGGTCATCTTCACCAGCGGCGCCACCGAGGCGACCAACCTCGCCCTCAAGGGCGCCGCCGCCATGTACAAGAAGAAGGGCAACCACCTCATCACCCAGGCGACCGAGCACAAGGCGACGCTCGACACCTGCAAGCGGCTGGAGCGCGACGGCTACCAGGTGACGTACCTGCCGGTGGACAAGCACGGGCAGGTCCACGCCGAACAGGTCCGCGAGGCGCTTACCGACAGGACGATCCTCGTCTCGATCATGGCCGCGAACAACGAGATCGGCACCCTGCACCCGATCCGCGACATCGGCCGGCTGTGCAAAGAGAAGGGCGTCCTGTTCCACACTGATGCGGTGCAGGCGGCCGGCAAGGTGCCGCTGGACGTCAACGATGTCGGAGCGGACCTCGTCAGCTTGAGTGCTCACAAGATGTACGGCCCGAAGGGGATCGGCTGCCTGTACGTCCGCAAGAAGGACCCCCGCGTCCGGCTTGAGCCACAAATTGATGGCGGCGGCCACGAGCGCGGTATGCGGTCGGGCACCCTGCCGGTGCCGCTGATCGTTGGGTTCGGCGCCGCCGCCGACCTCGCGCGTCGGGAGATGGCCGAGGAGTCGAAGCGGACCTTCGCCCTGCGCGAGCGGCTCCGCAAGGGGATCATGGACAAGCTGCCCGAGACCTACCTCAACGGCCACCCGGACGAGCGGCTGCCGGGCAACGCGAACATCAGCTTCGCCTACGTCGAGGGCGAGGGCCTGATGATGGGGATCAAGGACGTGGCCGTCTCCAGCGGCTCGGCCTGCACCAGCGCCAGCCTGGAGCCGAGCTACGTCCTGCGGGCCCTGGGCGTCGGCGACGAGCTGGCGCACTCGAGCATCCGGTTCGGCATCGGCCGCTTCAACACCGAAGAAGAAGTGGACTTCGTGGCCGACCTGGTCGTCCGCGAGGTGAGCCGGCTGCGGGAGATGTCGCCGCTGTACGAGATGGTCCAGCAGGGGATCGACATCAGGAAGATCGAGTGGGCGGCACACTAGTAGGGCACGCACCGCGCACCCTACAAACCGGAACCCGAATTGCTATCAAGGCCATCAAATACAGCAGGGGGCGAGCCATGCCGTACAGCGACAAGATCCTGGACCACTACAACAACCCGCGGAACGTCGGCAGCTTCAGCGCCGCCGACCCGACCGTTGGCACGGGCCTCGTCGGCGCCCCGGAGTGCGGGGACGTGATGAAGCTCCAGATCAAGGTCAACCCGGTCACCGGGCTGATCGAGGACGCCAAGTTCAAGACGTTCGGGTGCGGCAGCGCCATCGCCTCCAGCAGCCTGGCGACCGAGTGGCTCAAGGGCAAGACCGTCGAGGAGGCGCTGGGCATCCGCAACACCCAGATCGTCGAGGAGCTGGCCCTGCCGCCGGTCAAGGTCCACTGCTCGGTTCTGGCCGAGGACGCCATCAAGGCCGCGGTCAAGAACTTCCAGGAGAAGCAGACCCAGCCCGAGCCCCAGACCGCCGGGGCCGCCGGCTGAGTGCGGTATAATTCATCAGTCCGCAACCGACCCGCAAGGAGATCCGATGTCCACGACCACGACCGAGCTGGGTGTCAAGACCCCGGACGCCGTGAAGGCCCCGCCGATCGAGCTGACCGACAAGGCGGCGGCCGAAGTCCGGCGAATCGTCGCCGAACAAAACCTGCCGGAGAAGCTCCACCTGCGGCTGCGGGTGGTCGGCGGCGGGTGCAGCGGCTTCCAGCACAAGCTCGACCTCGACCCCGCGGTCAACGAGAAGCTCGACGAGACGTTCGAGATCCACGGCGTCTCGGTTGTGATCGACAAGCGGAGCCTGCTGTACATGACTGGCGTGCAGGTGGACTTCCACGACGACCTGAACAAGCGCGGCTTCAGCATTACCAACCCCAGCGCCAAGACCACCTGCGGGTGCGGCAGTTCGTTCTCCATGTAACCTTTCAGCGACGAGCAACGAGGGAAGAAGATACCCCTGCTGCCTCGTCGCTCGTCGCTCGTCGCTTATGACCGACCACTTCGAGCGCCTCGGCCTACCGAGGCGTTTTTCCGTTGACCCGGCCGCCGTCGAGCGAGAGTACCTCGCCCGGTCGCGGGAGGTCCACCCGGACTTCCACCGGCTCGGGTCGGCGGCCGAGCAGCATGCCAGTCTCGAACTCTCGGCCACGATCAACGAGGCGTACCTGACCCTGAAAGACCCGGTCCGCCGGGCGGAATACCTGTTGACCCTCCTTGGCGGGCCCACCGCCCAGCAGGAGAAGAACCTGGACCAGGCGTTCCTGATGGAAATGCTCGACCTGCGGGAGCGGATCGAGGGGGCGAAGGCGGCCGCCGACGCGGCCGAGATCGCCGCCATCGAGGGCGAGTTGACCGCGATGCAGGCCGACCGGGTCCGCCACGCCGCCGGCCGGTTCGACCGGCTCGATGAGTTACCGCAGGACCACCCCGACCGGGTAGGGCTGCTGGCGGACATCCGCCGCGGACTGAACGCGGTGAAGACGATTCAGAGCCTGCTCCGCGATCTCTACCTGGACTGACGCCCGGGACGCCGTGACCCGAGGGTGGTAGAATCAGTCCGGGGCGTTTAACTCAGCGGTTAGAGTGCTTCCCTTACAAGGAAGAAGTCGGGGGTTCGAATCCCTCAACGCCCACTGCCCTAAACCCTTTCAGCCGAAGCGGTTCCTGCTTACCCCGGCGCGTCGCCGGGTGCGGCTCCGACCTGACGGTTTTGCGGAAGACTTCCGCAAAACCCCGGAGCGCCACCCATGCCGCGACCGCGTAACGCCCTCCCCTCCTACCGCCTCCACCGCCAGTCCGGCCAGGCCGTCGTCACCGTGCGGACGCCGGACGGCCGCCGCCGTGACGTGCTGCTCGGGCCGTACAACTCCCCCGAATCGAAGGCCGAGTACGAGCGCGTCCTCGCCGAACTGAGGGTGTCCCCGACGGCCACCCCTTCCCTGCCGGACAGGCGACTCGACCTGACGGTGGCCGAGTTGGCGCTGGCGTACCTGAGGTACGCCGAAGGGTACTACGTCGGCCCGGACGGCAAGCCGACCTCGACGCTGACGGGCGTGCGGCTGTCGCTCCGCCCGCTGCGCCAGCTCTACGGCCACACCCCGGCCCGCGAGTTCGGCCCGCTGGCCCTCAAGGCGGTCCGCCAGAAGTTCGCCGAGTCCGGGATCGGCCGGGTGGAGGTCAACCGCCGGACCCGCGTCGTCCGGCGGGCGTTCAAGTGGGGCGTCGCCGAGGAGTTGGTCCCGGCGAACGTCTATCACGCGCTGGCCGCGGTCGAGGGGCTCCGCAAGGGTCGGTCCGAGTTGTCCGAACCGGCGCCGGTCCGGCCGGTCGAGGTCGAGCACGTCCGCGCCACCCTGCCCTACCTCCCGCCGACGGTGGCCGCGATGGTCGAGGTGCAACTCCTGACCGGGATGCGGCCGGGCGAAGTGTGCCTCCTGCGTCCGGCGGACATCGACCGCAGCGGGTCGGTGTGGCTGTACAAGCCGGGCCACCACAAGACCGCCCACGCCGGCCGCATCC
>DATLIF010000490.1:0-4037 GCA_035539575.1 Fimbriiglobus sp.
CGCTGGAGTCCCGGCTTCAGCCGGTCTGGATGCACCGGCTGAAGCCGGGACTCCAACTCACAGCTCGGGCGGGTCCCAGTCATTGCCGTAATCGAGAAGTGGGTACTCCCGCCAACGTCGCCCCGCTACTTCGCGACCGACTTCGGCGAGGTAATGAGCAGCATTCGAGTACGGCCAGTCCTGCCAGCGCTCGACGTAGCCATGCCGTACAGCGTTATGCAGGACGTAGTTCACAGTGGCCCAGAAGTGCCCCTCGGATTTCATGGCCGTTTCCACGGCGCGATGCCAGACCTGGCGACCGCGGCAGGCTTCTTCACCGTTCCAGCCGTGCGAGGTCCGCCCGTGGAGCCTTCCCAGTACCCCAAGCACCGCCTTGACTTCCGGGGCATGTACCAGGAGGTGATAATGGTTCGGCAGCACGATCCAGGCGAATATCTTCTGACATGCACTCTGCGCGGCTTCCAACATCTCGGCTTCGAATCCGGTCATCCGTGCGGAAGTCAAACCGATCACAGGCTTGTGCTCATAGCACGCAGCGGAGATCAGATAAATCTCGGAACCACTGTCATAATGAGGCGGGCCGTGCCAAGGTAATCGATGACGCTGCCGGTGCTCGAGCGCTTCCTCGCGTTGCTCGGGCGTCATCCGCCGCCATCGGTACATTTGGCGATCTTCGTTCATTGGAGGGTTCGGGGTTGGAGTCCCGACTTCAGCCGGTGCTGCTTCGCTGGAGTCCCGGCTTCAGCCGGTCTGGATGCACCGGCTGAAGCCGGGACTCCAACGGGGTCACTTCAGCTCGTACGTCACCTTCTCGACCTTGCCGGTGAACGTGAACGGTAGCTTGTAGGTGAAGTCCACCGCCGAGCCGACGTCCGTGCCGACGTCCATCCCCTCGCCGAGCGAGATTTGCAGCGGGATCGTCTTCGGCAACTTCCCCTCGGCCACTTTGGCGCCGTTGGCCGAGACGGTGACGGTCGCGCCCTTGCCGCGCTCGCCCTCCTTGCCGCCGTAGGCGAAATCGACGACGAGCTTCACCTTGCCCTTCGACAGCGCCTCCTTGCCGGCGACCGTGAATCGCTCCAGGTCGAGGTAGTTGTAAACGAACGTCGGCTTCCCGTCGCGCAGGTAGAGACCGTAGCCGCCGACCATCCCACCGTGCGTGACGATCATGCCCTCGGCCTTCTCCGGCACCTCGACGTCGGCCGTGACGGACCACGACTTGTTCAGCACCCGCGGCGCGGCGTCGTTCGGCAGGCCGAGTTGACCGGGGTAATAGGTGAACGTCCTGGCGTCGCCGCCGAGGCTCGGCCGGCCCTGCAACTCGGCGTTGAGCCGCTCGACCGCACGCCAGTCGAGCGGCAAGACGTTGTGCTTGGCCGCCTCCACCCACCAGAGGTCCTGGAGCTGGCGAAGCTTCTCCGGGTTCTCCTTCGCCAGGTCGTCGGCCTGCGAGAAATCCTTGTCGATGTGGTAGAGTTCCCACTTCAGCTTATCGATGTCGAGTGCTGCACGGGTCGGGTTCCACGGGACGACGGGGTTGGACGACGCCATCCATCCGTCCTGGTAGATGCCCCGCGCGCACCCCATCTCGAAGTACTGCGTGGTCCGCCGGCCCTTTGCCTTCGCGTCGCCGAAGGTGTCCGCGAAGCTGACCCCCTCGATCGGCTTCTGCGGGATGCCGTTGAGCATGTTCGGCGGGGTGATGCCGATGACTTCGTAGAGTGTCGGCACGATATCGACGGTGTGCAAGAACTGCTCGCGCAGCCCGCCCTTGTCTTTGATCTTTGCCGGCCACGACACCACCATCGGGTTCCGCGTGCCGCCGAAGTGGCTGGCGATCTGCTTCGTCCACTGGAACGGGGCACACATAGCGTGCGCCCACGCCGACGGGAAGTGGTTGAAGTACTTCGGCCCGCCGAGGTCGTCGATCACCTTGAGGTTATCCTGCCACTTCTCCGGGAAGCCGTTGAAGAACAGGTTCTCGTTGATCGACCCCTCGATGCCGCCTTCGGCGCTGGCCCCGTTGTCGCCGACGATGTAGACGAAGATCGTGTTGTCCGCGTCGGGCAGTTGCTTGACGGCGTCGATGACCCGACCCATCTCGTGGTCGCAGTGCGCGGAGTAGCCGGCGAACACCTCCATCATGTGGGCGTAGAGTCGCTTCTGGTCAGCGTTGAGCGAGTCCCACGCGGGCAGGCCGGGCGCGCGCTCGGTGAGCTTTGTGTCCGGCGGGACGACGCCGAGTTTCTTCTGCCGGGCGAGCGTGTCCTCGCGGTATTTGTCCCACCCGCCGTTGAACTGACCCTTGAACCTGTCGATCCACTCCTTCGGGGCGTGGTGCGGCGAGTGGTTCGCCCCCGGCGCGACGTACAGGAAGTACGGCTTGTCCGGCGCGATCGACTTCACCTTCCGCACCCACGAGATGGCGTGGTCGGCGAGGTCCGGCGTCAGGTGGTAGTCCGGGTCAGTCGAAGCGGGAACGAGATTGCGGTTCTCGAAGAGGACCGGGTTCCAGTGGTTCATGTCGCCGGCGTTGAACCCGTAGAAGTAGTCGAACCCCAGGCCGTTGGCCCAGCGGTCGAACGGGCCGGCGGCGCTGGCCTCCCAGGTCGGCGTGTTGTGGTTCTTGCCGATCCACGCGGTCATGTACCCGTTCTGCCGCAGCACCTCGCCAATGGTGCCGCAACTGCGCGGCATCACGCAGGTGTAGCCGTCGTAACCGGTCGCAGCCTCGCCGATCGTGCCGAACGTGGTCGTGTGGTGGTTGCGACCTGTAATCAGCGCCGCGCGCGTCGGGCTGCACAGCGCCGTCGTGTGGAAGCGGTTGTAGCGAAGCCCCTCGTCCGCGAGCTTCTGGATGGTGGGTGATGGGATGCCGCCGCCGAACGTCGAGTACTGCCCGAATCCGGTGTCGTCGAGCAGGATGAGCACCACGTTGGGCGCGCCCTTGGGCGGCTGGGCCGGCTGCGGGAACTGCGGCTTGTCCGAGTCGAGGATGGTGCGGCCGACGTTGCCGGGGAAACGGAAGTCCGGCCGCGGCAACACGAGCGGCGTGCCGGTCGGTGCGGCGTCCGCGTGCTTTTTGTCCTGGGCGACGATCGAGGGCAGCCGACCGCCGGCCGTGATCCAGCCGAGGAGGGCACAACCGCTCGTCAGGGTGATTACGAGAAGTCGGGATCGCATGGCGTCACTACCGTGGTGTGAGCAGTAGAGGGTGCGGGCCGGGGGCAGTCCCCGGCCCGCGGCGGCCGTCACTTCTTGTCCTTTGGCTCCTCCAGTCGGACGAGCATCATCTGCTGGGTGCGGTCCTTGCCGTAGTGGACCAGGACCGTGCCCTCGTCCTTCGTCAGGTTGCTCAGCCCGGTCTCGAAGACGATGTCCTTCTTCTCGCCGATGGACCACGCCACCCGCTGCGTCTTTTTGTCCACTGAACCGTGAACTGGCAGCGTGTTGTCCGCGACCGCGTCGTAGTAGTTGCCGCGAACCACCCCGGCCTTGTTGACGCCAAGTTGAAAGATCCGCTGCGCGACCTCCTCGCCCTCCTGGATCATGCCGAACACTCCGAGCGGCTGCCACTCGTCGGTCTCGGCCGGCTGCGCCGCGCGGCCGGCGTCGGCGATCGCAGTCGCCTGGGCGGCGTAGTCCGCGGCCGATCCGGCCGGCTCCCCGTTCACGTACACGCTGTTGTCGTTGATGACGACCGTGCCGCCGTATTCGTAGTTCGCCGGCGGGGCCGTCACCCCGACGAACGAGGAGACGGTCCCCCAGGCCGGGGCGACCCAGACCGGCGCGACCCAGCGCGGCGCCACCCACGCGGCCGCGTGCGTGCCGTACCACGCCGGCGTGAAGTACGAGTACGGGCGGGCGGTCCGCACCGCGGCGGCCGAGGTACGCATGTACGTCGGGCTGACGTACCCGGTCGCGTGCCCAACCGCGACCCGGCTGCCTCCGGCCACCGCGCCCCCGTGGGGGCCGACGGCGACGCCGCCGCGCCGCCCGACGGCCGCACCCCCGTAGGGCCCGCTGGTCGCGGCCCC
>DATLIF010000491.1:0-8692 GCA_035539575.1 Fimbriiglobus sp.
ACGCAAAAGTCCTCGGCCCCGCCGGCCACCAACCCGCTGCCGCAGACGCCCGCGCCCGACCTGACGCCGAAGCCGCAGCCCCCGGTCACGACGACGCCGCCCGGGACCCAGACCCCGCCGATGGTCCCCGGCGTGCCGCCCGCCCTGCCGGGCACGCCGCCGACACCTCCGGCCGGCGCACCGCCCAAGAAGGACGAGCCCAAGAAGCCAGACGACCCCAAGAAGGAGATCTGGCCGAAGTCGGTGAACGGCAAGTCGCTGGGCGAGTGGATGGCGGACTTCCGCAACCCCGACCCGACGGTGCGGGACGGGGCCATCAAGGTGATGCCGCTGTTCGGCCCGGAGGCCCGCAAGACCGCGCCGAAGGAACTCATCCGGCTGATCAACGACCCGGACCCCGGGGTGATGATCAACGCCATGCTGATCCTCGGCGCGGTGGGGACCGACAACAAGGACGAACTGCGGACGGCGGCCAAGTCGATGGCGTCCGCGATCAGCCGGACTGCCCCGGGGAGCATGATCCGGCTGCACGCTGCCCGCACCCTGGCCGCGATGGGCACCGACGGGCACGACGCCATCGGCGCGGTGGCCGGCATCGCCAGCGATCCGTCGTGGGAGACCCGTCAGGCGGTGGCCGCCGCCCTGGGCCGGCTCGGCGCGGGGATCTTCGAGGAGAAGCCGCAGCCGCCCGGCGCCCCGTACAAGCCGCCGACCGCCAAGCGGCAGCCGAGCAAGACGGCCATGGACAAGCTGGTGTACGCCCTGCTGAAGGACGACAGTGCCGCCGTCCGCATGGAGGCGATGCAGTCGATGATCGTCCTCGGCCCGCCGTACACCACCAACCCGGCCGCCTACCCGGCGTTGGTCGCCCCGTACCTGACGGAGATCAATCAGCGGTTGAAGCTGGAGAAGGACGACACGGTCAAGATCTGGCTGTACGTCGTCCAGATGATGTACGACGACCGGTCGGTCGATGCGAACATGAAGAAGATCGCCGAGTTCCTGACCGCCCGCGAGGACGCCCTGAAGGTGCAGGCGCTGGGCGCGCTGGCGATCCTCGGACCGCGGGCGCGGCCGGTCGTGGCCGACATCACCCAGTGCATTAAGGACCCGGAGCAAACGGTTGCGGTGGCCGCGCTGACCACCCTGGTGACGATGGGCGGCGCCGCCAAGTTCGCCCTCGGCGACCTGGAGAAGCAACTGGCGGCCACCAAGGACAAGGATCTGAAGAAGACGTTTGAGCAGGCGATCAAGATCATCAAGGAGGGGAAGGTCGAGCCGGAGCCGAAGAAGAAGGACGACCCGAAGAAGAAGTAACGCCAGTCGGAACCGCTCCTACGGCGGCGGGTACTTCGCCCGCACGTCCGCGAACCGGTCGCCGCGCAACAGCGGCCCAAGGTCCGGGTCGGCGTAGAACTCGGCCGGGCCGTTAGGGAACGCGGCCCACTTGGCGAGTACCTGCCCGAGCCTGTCGGTGTGCCCGGCCGCGGCCGCCACCACCGCCTGCAACGACCACATCCCGCTGACCAGGTTCGAGCCTTCCAGCACGGCACGAGCCTCCTCGACGCGGCCGAGCCGTACCAGCCCGCGGACACGGTTCTCGTCTGTCCGAAACGTTTTCTCCTGCGCCCGCACCGAATGGCCGCCGAAAGGTTCCTGCGCAACTTTCGCATACTGGTCGAACAGTTCCACCGCCTGACGCGTTTGCTTGCGCGCCCAGTGGACTTGACCCTGCCAGAAGATCAACTCCGCGTCTCCCGGGACCACCTTATTGTGCATGGCGATCAGTCCCTCCAGCCCGGCCACGTCTCCGGCGGCGTCGAGGGCGAACGCGAGTTGGTCGAAGGTGTACACCGCTGGCGGCAGCTCGCGGTAGGCGTCGCGCCACCGGCCGAGTTGGAACAGGCAGTCGACTCGCCGGACGCGGAACTCGTCCCACGCCACCTCGTCGTCGGTGAAGTCGATGACGGGCGGCTGGCCCGGGAGTGGTTTCCGGGTGAGCAGCGCCGGCCTGGGTAGCTTCGCCATCCCGGCCGCGAACAATTCCTCGGCCCGCTCCAGCCGCTCGCCCGCGGCGAACAGCTCGGCCAGCCAGTAGTCCACCCAAGGGTCGGCGGGGGCCACGGCCCGGTGGGCGACGACCAACTCGAGGAGCGGCCCTGCGGCCGGGAAGTTATCCCACCCGTTCATCCAGGTGTACAGGTCGAAGGCTAAGAAGCGGAACGCGGCCGACCGGTCTGCCGGAGGCACCGCCTTGTACCCGGCCAGGTGCAATTTGTACCGCTTCACCTCGGCGAGGTAGCCCGACCGCATCTCCTCACGCATCTCGTCGGGGGTCGCCTCCCGGGCTTTGCGCAGGAGCGCGGCTGCCTCTGCCGCCTTCCCCTGCCGGACGCGCACGACGGCCGCGGCCGTCAGCCCGTGCGGGTCGTCCGGTCTCGCGGCGAGGAACCCGGCCGTCACCCCGTCGGCCAGCGCCACGTCGTTCGCCTCCGGTGCGGACAGAATCGCGCGGAGGTGATCCGCCGGCTTCGGCCCCTTCGCGGCCAACTCCCCGGCCTCGCGCTTCTCGCCGGCAGGCAGCGCCCGGGCCAGCGCGGGATACAGCGCGTCGTGTCCGGGGAAGTCCTTCAGCGCGGCGCGGTACTCGCGGACAGCCGGGGCTGACCGTTCCGTCGCTTCCAGCGCAAGCCCGATCTGCAAGACCGCGTCCGGGTCGGGGCCGACGGCGTCCCGGTAAATGGCCGCGTTCTGCAGCGCCGTCTTGTGGTCCCCGAGCCGGTTGGCGGCCACCGCCCGGACGAGCCGCGTCGGCGGAAACGTTGGGTCTTGTTGAGCTGCAAAGTCGAGGGACTTCAGCGCCTTCTGCGGCTCGCCCTGCTGGATGTGGAGGTTGGCTTCGGCCACCGCCCGCGCGGCGGCCCACGGCCGCGGCAGGTTCGCCCCGCGACAATCGCTCAGCGCACTTTCCAGCTCCGGCGCGGACCCTTCGAGCGGCAACTCCAGGGCCTTCTCGACCGCATCGATCGCAGACCGCGACGGATCGCCGACCGGGACGGACGTCCCGGCGAGCGTCTGCCACTCGTGCCCCGCACGGCGGACAGTCATTCGCAACCGGCTTCGCGGGTCGTCGCGGTCGTACACCCGCCACGCGAGGTCGCCGGGGGCGAGCACCAGCCACCACCGCACGTTGTAGACCGATGAGACCCCGTCCGCCGTGGCCGTGTGCTGGACGATGACCAGTGCCTCCCGCCCGCTCCGGGACCGGGAGACTTTGAGTACCTCGGCCCGGTCGAACCGGAACGCCGGGTCCCGGCCCTGCCCGGCAAGTGTCTCCCGGACTTCCCAGGCGGTCTTGCTGACCTGCTGGTAGGCGGGCACACTGCCGGTCCACTGGGCGACCTGTGTCCAAACCTCCTCGGCGGCGCGATCACAGTCCCAGAACGCGACCACGCCCGGCCCGTCCCCGGCCCGGGTGGCGGCGGCCAGCACGTCGAACATTGGCGCGAACGCCGCGACGTCCGCCGGCGTCGGGGCGTTCGTTCTGCCGAACGTCGGCGCGGCGCGGTTCATCAGATCGGTACGGCCGGCCGGCGGCCCGGCCGCGGAGGCATAGCTGACCTGGTACGGACTGTATCGGGGCGGCCGCGGGTTCATGGCCCGCACGAGGTAGCCGCACGCCGAACTGGCCAGCAGCAACCCCAGCGTGAACATGCCCCAGGTCAACAACTGCCGCCGGACACCGGACATGGCCGAGCCCTCCAGCGGTCACCTGGTCAGGGGAGCAGGTCGAAGACCGCGACGGGGGAACTGGCGGCGGCGAGCGGGGCGAGGGACTGGCCAGGCAACAGCACGTTCACCGAGGCGTACGCGTGGCCGTACTTCTGCTTCGCATCGGCGGTCGGGTCGCGGTGGACCACCACCCGGCGGTTGATCACGTCGATCACCCAGTAGTCGGCGATGCCGGCCGCCGCGTACAGGCTCGCCTTCTCGCCGGTGTCGAAGGAAACGGTGGAGTCGCTCACTTCCAGAACAAAGACGGCGGTGGACGGATTCGTGCTGATCGACCGCGGGACGCCGGCGACGACTGCCAGGTCCGGGATCGGGTCGGTGTTGATGCCGAACACCAGCGGCATCTGGATTCGGACCCAGTGCCCCTGTGCGAATAACGCCTTGAACAGGTAGTCAGCGAGGCCCAGTGCGGTGTTGTGGATCGGTCCGGGCGGTGGCATTTCCATCAACCCCCCGTCGATGAGGAGTACCTTCTTCCCTTCCCAGACCTGGCTCCCGTACTTCACCCAGTGGAAGTCCTCCACCGTCCACTTATAAGCGGTCGGCTGGAGCGGGCCGGGGGCCGTCGGAGCGGCCGGCGCGGTCGCTGAGACCGGCAGGGTAGCGGTTGCCATCGGATGTCCTCACACGAACCGATCTCATCTTAACCGGCCGGCCCGAAACAAAAAACCGCGGGCCACTCGGCCCGCGGCTTCGCTTGTCACATTTCGCCTTCGCCTACTCCAGCAGCAGGGTCGGCTCCCAGCCCACGCGCTCGGCGTTGGCCCGCAGCTTCTCCAGCGCCCGGTTCTGGATCTGCCGCACCCGCTCCTTGCTGATGCGGAGCAGGTGGCCGATCTGCCGCAGGCTGTGCGTGCCGCTGCCGGTCAGCCCGAACCGCAGGTCGAGAACCTTCTTCTCCCGCGGCCGCAGGTTGTCCATCAGGAACTTCAGCGCCTCCTGCCGCTCGGTGTTGTCCCGCTGGGTCAGCGTCTGGACGTCCGGCATTGCCTCGGTCAGCTTGAAGTCGCTGTCGTCGTCGAGGACGGCGTTGAGGCTCACCGGCGTGCGGGTGGCGGTCTGGAGGTGGTTGAGGTGCTCAAGACTACTGCCGGTCCGCTGAGCCAACTCCTGCGGGCTGGGCAGGTGCTTGCCGCCGTGGGCCAGCGCCTCGCTCTCCTGCTGCAACAGGCCCAGCTCCTGCAGGTGGTGCGGGCTGAGGCTCACCAGGTGGCTCTGCCGCGCGACGGCGATCTGCAACGTCTGGCGGATCCACCACGTCGCGTAGGTCGCCAGCCGGGTGCCGTGGCTGACGTCGAACCGGTCGATTGCCTGCATCAGCCCGCAGACCGCTTCTTGCAGCAGGTCGGAGTAGCTGAGGCTGTGGTGGCGGAACCGCTTGGCGACGTGGGCGGCCAGGCGGATGTTGGCGCTGGCCAGGCGGTGCTTGAAGTGGACGTAGCGGTCGTGGAGCCGGCGAACGGCCATCACGGTCCGCGCCTCGTCGAGGCAATTATCCCGGATGAACTGGGCCATCGGCCAGGGTTCGAGGGGTGGCTTGTTGGCCCGCAGATCGGGGAAATGGCGGATCAGGACGCGGACCAGTTCGCTTTTGCAGTCCCAGAAGCTGGTCAGGAGTTCGCGCTCTTCCTCCGGCGTCAGAAGGTCCGACGAGAAGGTCGTCGGTAAGCCGTCCGCGACGACCTTGGCCGACGGAACCTGCCGCTTCCGCCTGGCGGTCTTCATGCTAACCTCTCTCAGTCTGGCGAGTTTGTGGTTGGTGTGTCGTACCGACCCCGGGGCCGTTCCCGCGGGGCGACCGGACCGGCCCGGTCATGAGCATCTAGCAACGTTTACCGTCACCGGCTCGGGAGCGTTACGCGCCGCCGAAATCGGGCCGGCACGGCGCTCGGGGCGAGCGGGGGCAGGGCGGTGCGCCGGGTATGGCGGGGGCGAGCGGCGCGGCAAAAAATCGACCCGACCAGCGTATCAACCGCCCCAATTCCGGCGGCCTCTCGCACGCATGCACAGAGGCCGGGCTGTCGGGCAGCAATCCCAGGTCGGGCCGAAGTGAGCCGTCGTCCTGCTTCGCGCTAAGCCCTGTCTACTCCCCTTGTCGTTCAAGCCCCTAGATTGTAAGCAGCCTTCACGGACCGTTCAAGCGCCCGGTCCGGGTTTCCAAGGATTTTAGACAGACTCTGTCTTCCACCCGTCGCCGAACCCGTCACCCAATCACGCAACACAATCCACCCCGTCCGACCCGAGCCTCGATTTTGCGGCCGGAGTTCACATGCCCCCCCTCAATATCGGCATCGAGCCAGGAAAAAAACTGCCGAATCACTAAAGCGTGAGCTAAAATGACTGGTCCATGGACGCGGTGTGCCCGCTCCCGGGATCGTCGCCCGCCGGGATCGTCAGGCCCGACACGGAAGGACGGTCAACTTTGGACTCCCACCTTCGGAGCGACCCCGCCGGTCAGGCCGGCCCGGGGGACGTTTCGTTACCCGTCCCAACCCGCGACCTGTGCTCCGTCCTGGTTGTGGACGACGAGCCGTCAATCCTTGCCCTCCTGGCCGCGCAACTCGGCCCGGTGTTCGACGTTCGGACCGCCGGCTCCGCCGAGCAGGCCCGCCGCGCCCTGACCGAACGCCCGGCCGACATCGTCCTGACCGACCTGCACCTGTCAGACGGGGTCGGCCTGCAACTCTTGGACTGGGTCTACCGCCGCTCCCCCCGGACGGCCCGCATCCTCCTGACCGGCACCGGCCGCATCGAGGACGCCGCCGACGCGGTCAACTGCGCCCGGGTCCACCGCCTCATCCTCAAGCCCTGGCGAGCCGAAGACCTGCTCGACACCCTCCGCTCCGTCAACCAGGGGCTGTTGCTGGAGCGACGCCACGAGCACCTCCTCGACGAGTACCGCCGGCTCAACCAGGAACTGGAACAGCGCGTCCAGGACCGCACCCGGGAGCTGGAACAGGCGGCGCACCAACTCCAGATGAAGAACCAGATCCTCGAGAAGATGGCCCTGACCGACCCGCTGACCGGCCTGCCCAACCGCCGGGCCGTCGAGTTGATCGCCCGCAAGGAATTGTTGCGGCGGACCCGGGTCCCGGACGGGATCGCCTTCGGGCTGGTGGACGCCGACCGGTTCAAGCAGATCAACTCCCGCTTCCTGCTCTGCGGCGGCGACCACGTCCTGGTCTGGCTCAGCCAGGCGCTCTCCGAGGCGATCCGGAAGACCGACGCGCTGGGTCGGGTCGGCGGCGAGGAGTTCATGGTGGTAGCCCCCGGCACCGACGCGGTCGGGGCCGAGGTGCTGGCCGAGCGGCTGCGGGCGGCCGTGGCCGCCAGCGAGACCGCCTACCACGGTGAGCCGATCCGCATGACTGTCAGCGTCGGGTTCGCGGTGGCCCCGGCCGACGTGACCGCCGGCTACGAACAACTCCGCGAAGTGGCCGCCGCCGCCCTGGCCGAGGCGAAGGCCACCGGCCGCAACCGCTGCGTCGTCCGGACGCTGACCTGACCGCCGCGGGGCTGGGCGACCGGCTCCGGTCCGCGTACCCTTCCGTCGGGGCCTCCCGGCCCGCATCAGTCCTCACCGGAGCATACCGATGACCCGCCTCTGCGCCGCCGTCGCGGCCGCACTCGCCCTCGGGCTGGCCGCACCCGCCGACGACCCGAAAGAAGAGAAGAAGGACCAGCCCCTGAAAGGGGCCTGGGTCAAGGACCACGACGGGGCCGAATTGAAGTTCGACTTCAAGACGAAGAGCGAGTTGATCATCTCCGTGACGGCCGGAGACAACAGCGTTACCCTGACCTGCAAGTACGAGGCGGACAAGGCGGGTAAGTTCAAGGCGAGCGTGACGGACGTAAAGGAGAAGGGCGACTTCCCGGGCAAGCCGGCAGTCGGCTACGAGTTCAAGGGTGTCTTCAAGATCGACAAGGACACGGCCAAGCTCACGGACTTCGAGGCCGACAACGCCGACCAGGTCCGCAACGTCGTCGAGGGCGAATACAAACGGAAGAAGGACGACTGATCCGGCGCCGGCGGTCCGGCCCGCGGCCGGACCGCCGCACTTCTCTCGCTCACTCCGGCTGCGTCATGTCCACCGTCACCCGGTCGCCGGCCCGGACGGTGACTCGCTTCGTCCGGCTCACGGGCTGACCGTTCTCCGTCCACGTTGCCCGAACCACGTAGGTGTAATCTACCCCCGGCTCGATCGGCGGTGAGACGAATGTCTGCGTCGGCCCGGTCTGGTTGCTCGGCGCGTCCGCCACCCACACCTGCGCCCCGTCCGGGACGTTCACGGTCACGTGGACCGGCGTGGCCCCGGTCGGAACCGGCGACGGGGCCGGGACCGGGGTCGGCTCGGCGACTGCGGGGACCTGCGTCGGGTCGAGTACGGCCGGGAAGCCCAGCACTGCCGCGGTCGCGGGGGCGGAGTAGGTGCCGACGTACCCCTGCGGCAGGACCGAGCCCGCGGGGTAGTAGTACGGCGAGTACCCGCCGAACGAGCGGTACGGCAGGTTCATCAGGCTCCCGACCGCCAGCCCGACGCCCACGCCGGGCCAGAACCCGGAGTTGGAGGAGTAGTAGGGTCGGTAGTACGGGTAATAGGGGTTGCCGTAGTAGTTCGGATAGTAGGGCGTCCGGTAGTTACCGCCCGGGTACACGGGTCCGTATGCGGACCCGAGGACGGCGTTCCGCGCCTGGCCGGGCGGAATACCACCGTGACCCGGCGGGATGCCGCCGTGCCCACGACCGTGGCCGCCGCCACCGCCCTTCCCCTTCTGGGGGGCTGCGGATGCCGGCCCGAGGGCCACGAACAACATGCCGCCGGCCAGCAGAAACTTCGCAAGTCGAATCATGGTACGAACTCCTGGGGCGCCACCTCCATTCTACCCCGGTCCCGTCATA
>DATLIF010000492.1:0-15370 GCA_035539575.1 Fimbriiglobus sp.
ATTGTCCAACCAGGATGGCGGCTGGTTGTCTCTTGGGGGCAGCGGGCTGGGCTGGGCCGGCCGGGTCGCGGTTGCGATCACCCCACCCGCGGCCGCGGCCCCGCCGAACGCCCCGGCGGTCTTCGTGGACGGCTCCGCGATGTCCGGGGCGAGTAGCCTTGGGGTACCGCCCGAGGGGTCCGCGGTCGGGGACTGGGTGACCACAGCGCTGATCTCGTCAATCATCCGGCCGAAGCGGCTCTCGCCATCGCCGAGTACCCACCCCCGGGCCGTTCCCACTTTCTCCTTGATGTTCTCGGTGTAATTGGGGAGGGAATCGGCCAGTCCGACCATCTGCCAGATGATCAGACCGCCGATCAGCAGGAACAGGACCAACCCCCCCCCGACCGTGGTCAAGACTGCCGGCAGTCGGCCGAACCCCCGCCGCTGGAGCCAGGAGACGACCGGACTCATGACGAAAGTGAAGAAGATGGCCAGGGCGACGGGGATGAAGATCGACCGGGCCCAGTAGAGGGCGGCCACGACCACCACGAACACCGCTATCGCGGCGAGGGTGGTCATCGCCCGCTGCCATTCGAGCTTGGACGTTACGGGACTCATGGGCCGACGCCTCGATCGCCCGGACGGGGAGCGGAAGCCCCGTTCGGGAGCAATGGGACACAATCAGGGTTCGGAATGGGCGGCGGAGCTGCGCGGGCGTCAGGTCGACTTGGCTGGAAGGCGCACGGCGAACTCCGCCCCCTGGCCAAGTCCGCTGCTGGTCGCCTGGACTGTCCCACCGTGCATTTCCACCAGTCGACGGACCAGTGCAAGCCCGATGCCGAGACCGCCCTGGGAGCGGTTGAGCGATCGGTTCACCTGGGTGAACAGCTCGAAGACCCGGGGAAGCATATCCGGCGGAATGCCGATCCCTGTGTCCCGGATTTTGACTTCGGCCCACGAATCGGACTGCCCGGCGGTGAGAAACACCTTTCCCCCCGATTCGGTGTATTTCGCCGCATTGTTGAGCAGGTTGGAGAGCACCTGGGCCAGCCGGACCCGGTCGCCCGCGATCGGTAGTTGTTGCTTGGGGATCGACACGGATAGTTGCAGCCCGGCCTTCTCGATCTGTGGCCGGCTCATCTCGACGGCGGCCTCGATGACCCCCCGGAGATCGATCGTCTCGGTCAACAGTTGCAGCTTGCCGCGGGTGATCCGCGACACGTCGAGCAGGTCGTCGATCAGGCGGACCATCTGGCCGACCTGGCGCTCCATCACCGCGCGGGAGCGGTTGAACGCCGCGGGATCGCCGTCGGCCAGGCGCATGATCTCCAGGGCATTGCGGATCGGTGCGAGCGGGTTGCGTAGCTCGTGGGCCAGGGTCGCCAGGAACTCGTCCTTGCGGCGGTCGGCCTCCACGAGGGCCTCCTCGGCCCGCCGCCGCTCGGCGACCTCCGTCTGGAGGTTGGTGTTGAGTAGCTCGAGTTCGCGGGTCCGCTCGCGGACCTTCCGCTCCAGCTCGGCCTCGGACCGCTTCTGAAGAATTGCGTAGCGGATGGCCCGGTCGAGGATGGTGCCGTCGAGTTGCCCCTTCTCCAGGTAGTCGGCGGCCCCGGCCTGCATGGCCGCCCGATCGATCTCGTACTCCCCCTGGCCGGTGAGCAAGATTACCGGGGCGGAGCAGCCTTCTTCCTGGGCCTGTCGGAGCAACTCCAGCCCGGTCCGCACTCCGAGCCGGTAGTCGAGCAGGTACACGTCGTACTCGCCGGCGCAGACCGCGAGGAGGCCGGCGTCGTAGGTATCGACCCAGTCGAGCCGATACTCCTCGCCGGGCAGATCGGCCAGGAGGTCCTGGGTGAGCAGGAAGTCCTCCTGGTCGTCGTCGATCAGCAGGACGCGAACGGGTTTGTGGTCACCGGCCGGGGTCGTCGCCATTGTCCGGTAGCTCCACGATTTCGAGCCAGTACTTGCCCATGGTGCGGATGACGTCCAGCAGCCCTTCGAAGGTAACTGGCTTGGTGATGTACGAGGCGGCCGACAGGTTGTAGGACCGGACGATGTCTTCCTCGGCCTTGGAGGTGGTCAGGACCACGACCCGGATGGCCCGGAACCGGCTGTCGCCCTTGATCTCCTCCAGGGCCTCACGGCCGTCCTTGCGCGGCATGTTCAGGTCGAGCAGGATCAACCCCGGCCGCGGAGACGTGGCCGGGTCGGTGAACTTCCCACGGCGGTTCAAGTAGTCCATCAACTCCTCGCCGTCCTCGACGAACCGCAGGTCGTTGACGACGTGGCTCTCGTCGAACGCCTCCTTGGTCATTTGCCGGTCGTCCGGGTCGTCGTCGGCCATCAGGATGGTGATCGGCCGGGCGCGGGTAGTGTTGGTGGTCATGGCTGCCCGTCGGGTTGGCGGGTCGACACGGCGACGACGAACGTCGTGCCGGCGCCGGGGGTGCTGCGGGCGGTGATCGTGCCGCCGTGCCGCTCCACTATCTTACGGCAGATGGCCAGCCCGACCCCGGTGCCCTCGTACTCCCCGCGGCCGTGGAGCCGCTGGAACACCTGAAAGATCCGGTCCAGATACTTCACATCGAACCCGATACCGTTGTCCGTCACGGTGATCCGGCAGACCGGGCGGTCCGCGGCGCCGTCGGCGTCCGGGACCACCTCGGCCTGCACGGAGACAGCCGGTGGCACGCCGGGCCGGTGGAACTTCAGCGCGTTGCCCACGAGGTTCTGGAGGAGTTGCCGCATCTGGGTGGCGTCCGCCTCGATGGTCGGCATCGGGCCGACGGTAACGGCCGCGCCGGTCTCCTCGATCCGCTCCTCCAGGTCGGAGAGCACCCCCTCGGCGACGGCGGCCAGGTCCACCGGGGCGAACGGCTGGCCCTTGGTCGTCACGCGGGACAGGGCGAGCAGGTCCTCGATCAGCCGCCGCATCCGGCCGGCCGAGTTCAGCACCCGGTCGAGGTAGTCCCGCCCCTGGTCGCCGAGTCCGTCCCGGTATTTGGCGCGGAGCCGGTCGCCGAACGCCTGGATCTTGCGGAGCGGCTCTTGGAGGTCGTGCGAGGCGACGTAGGCGAACTTCTCCAGTTCCTCGTTGCTGCGTGCCAGTTCGACCGCGGTGGAGCGGGCCTGCTCCTCGGCCTTCCGCCGGTCCTCGACCTGCTGGAGCAACTCGGCGGTCCGCTCGGAGACCATCCGCTCCAGGGTCCGGGCGTGCTCCTTCTGGTCGTGGATGTCGGCCATCGACCCGATCCACTGGTCCACCGTCCTGTCCGGACGACGCAGCGGCACGGCGACCGCCAGGAACCACCGGTACGAGCCGTCGGAGGCTTGCCGGAGGCGGAACTCGTGGGCGAACCGGTCGGCCACGGTTCGCACAGTCTGTTGCCAGGCGTCGGCGACCCGGCCGGCGTCGTCGGGGTGAACGGCAGTGATCCAGCCGCGGTCGCGGGATGTCTCGATGGTTAGCCCGGTGAAGTCGAGCCACCGGGTGTTGACGTACGTCACACGACCGTCCGCGTTCGCGTTCCAGACGACCTGGGGGATCGCCTCGGTCAGGAGGCGGTAGCGCTCCATGCTCTGGGTCAGTTCGAGCTGGAGCCGCTTCTGGTCGTCGATGTCCACCGCGGAGCCGAACCACCGGGCCACGGCGCCGTCCGGACCGCGCATCGGCAGCGCCTGGGCGAGGAACCAGTGGTAAGCGCCGTCCGCCCGTCGCAGCCGGAGCTCGTTCTGATACCGGGTCCCCGTCTCCAGCGCCCGCTGCCAGCGTTCCGCCGTTCGGGGCTGGTCGTCCGGGTGGATGATTCCTTCGGCCGGGTCCTGGCCGGGGTCGCGTGACAACCCGGTGTATTCGTACCACCGGCCGTTGTTGTAATCCGGCGTGCCGTCGGCCCGGCTGCTCCAGACCAGCGCGGGCAGGGTCTCGGCCAGGAACCGGTATCGCTCCTCCCCGGCCTGCAACTGCTCTCGGAGCAGCTTGAACTCGTCGATGTCGGTACAGGTCCCGTACCAGCGCACGATCGCCCCGGACTCGTCCCGGACGGGCAGCGCCCGGCTGAGGAACCACCGATAATCGACGTCCCGGCCACGGATCCGGTACTCGGTCTCGTAGGGCTCGCCGGTGTCGGTCGCCTGCCTCCACTGGTCCTCGGCCCGAGGCCGGTCGTCGGGGTGGAGCGGCAGACTCCAGCCCCGGCCGAGGCTCTCCTCCGGGGTTAGCCCGGTGTACTCGTACCTCTGGCGATTGTGGTACTCGTGACTGCCGTCCGGCTGGGCCACCCAGACGATTTGCGGCATCGCGTCGGCGAGTTGGCGGAACCGGGCCTCGCTGGCCCGCTGGGCCTCGTCGGCACGCTTGCGCTCGACGCACTGGGCGATCGCGTCCGCCAGTGGCGCCAGGTCGGCGAGGACGACCGGCGAGAGCGGGTGGCGGGCGAACACCGCCAACACTCCGACCGTACGGTCCTCGACCAGCAACGGGTAGCCGGCGAATGCGACCATGCCCTCCCGCCTGGCCCAGTCGGGGTTGCTGACGTTCGGGTCGTTCGGCACGTCGTTGGTCAGGTGCGGCCGGCGGTCGCGGGCGATACGGCCGATCTTGTACTCGCCCACTTTGACGCGACTGTGGGCGCCATTCCGGTGGGTATAGAGACCGGCACTGGCTTGCAGTTCCAGCACCTCGTGTGCGTCGTCGAGCGTCCAGACCCGTGCGAAGGCCGCGTCCAGACCGCGCACCAGGGTCTCGGCGCAGCCCTGGAGTACCTCCCGGAGCGGTTCGTTGCCGGCCAGCCGGGCGCTGACGTCTGCCCGGAGGGCGGATAGGCGGCTCCGCTCGGCCAGCGCGTCCTGATCGGCCCGGAGCCGGGCGGCGTGTTGCTCGGACCGCCGCCGTGACCGCCGCTGGGCTTCACCCAGGAGGGCACAACAGAGGCCCGTGAGCAGAAACAACATCAGCGCAAGGCGGTCGCCCAGTTCGGAAACGGCGAGCGTGTACCGCGGTTCGAGGAAGAGGTACACCGTCGCGGCGGCGCTCAGCACAAGGGTGACGAGGGCCGGCCCGAGGCCGTGCCGCCAGGCCACGTAGACGACCCCCAGCAGGGGTAACACAATCCCCTGGGATCCCTCCTCCAGCGGGTCGAGCGCGGCAAGGACGAGCATCGCGGCCAAAACAGTCAGGATTGCCGCTGAATACCGCCGGAAACGACTATCCGCGTCTGTGAGCTGAAGAATCACCCCCATTACAGTTGGTCCCTTACTTCAAAAAAACCATATCGTGCGGTCCGCCGCCCAGAAATGGTATCGTTGTTGCTATGCTTTGCGCAGTCCGGTGCGCCACCCCCTCCGCCGAAGAGACAGTAATCCCACCCGCATACTAGCCAGGTGCTACATGGCTGCCACTGAAACCGATGTCCTGACCGATGCCCAGGAGCCCTCAACCGTCCCGCAACGGGTTCTGGTAGTCGAAGACCTGGAGGACACTCGTGAATCGCTCAAGCAGGTTCTGGAGTTGTCTTTGGGCGTCGAGGTGGACACAGCTGAGGACGGAGCCCGCGGCCTGGCCATGCTCCAGGAGCGGCCGTACAGCGTCGTCCTGACCGACCTGCGCATGCCCAAGGTCAGCGGGATGAAGCTGATCGCGGAGGTTCAGGAGAAGAAGATCCCGGTCACAATCATCGTGACGACCGGCCACGGCAGCATCAAGGACGCGGTCGAGGCGATGCGGATGGGGGCGTACGACTTCCTTACCAAGCCGGCCGACCCGCAGCACCTGAGCATCCTGGTCGAGCGGGCCATGAAGCAGCGGTCGCTTCAGGACGAGGTCGCCGCCCTGCGAGCCGAACTGTACGGCCGTCGGTCGTTCCAGAACGTGCTCAGTAAAAGCCCGAAGATGATCGAGGTGTTCGACCTGATCGGCAACATCGCCCAGACGACCAGCACGGTTCTCATCATCGGCGAGACCGGGACCGGTAAGGAGCAGGTTGCCCGGGCGATCCACCAGGCGTCGGCCGATCTGCGGTCCGGTCAGTTGGTGCCGGTCAACTGCGCGGCGATCCCGGAGACGCTGCTGGAGAGCGAGTTGTTCGGCCACGAGAAGGGGTCGTTCACCGGGGCGATCAGCCAGCGCAAGGGGCGGTTCGAGCAGGCCCACAAGGGGACGCTTTTCCTCGACGAGGTCGGCGACATCCCACTTGCGATGCAGGTCAAGCTGCTGCGGGTGATCCAGGAACGGCGGATCGAGCGCGTCGGCGGTTCCGAACCGATACAGATCGACGTGCGGCTGATCGCCGCCACCCACCAGTCGCTGGAGAAGATGGTCAAGGAAGGGAAGTTCCGGGAGGACCTGTACTACCGGCTCAACGTGATCCGCATTGAGTTGCCGTCGCTGCGAGAGCGGCCCGAGGACGTCCCGCTTCTGGCGACCCACTTCTCGCAGAAGTACGCCCGCGGGACCAAGCCGCCGGAGTTCAGCCCGGAGGCGATGCAGTTGCTGCTGAACTACAACTGGCCGGGGAACATTCGGCAACTGGAGAACGCGGTCGAGCGGGCGTGTGTGACCGTCCGAGACGGGATGATCCTGCCGTCCCACCTGCCGCCGGACATCGCCCGGGCCAGCGGCGGCGGCCGGCCGAGTCCGTTCAACGTGGACCTGGCGCGACCCCTGCCAGAGCAACTCGCCGAGATGACCGCGACGTTCGAGGATCGCTATCTCCGCAAGGCGCTGCGGAAGACCCGCGGCCACGTTGGCAAGTGTGCCAAGATCAGCGGCCTGTCGCGGCGGAGCATCACCGACAAGATCGCCCAGTACAAGATCGACAAGGCCGAGTTCAAGCAGGACTGACTAATGGAGTAGGCACACTCCGTGTGCCGTTCTTCGACCCAGGAAGAACGGCACACGGAGTGTGCCTACTACGCTCAGAAAACCGAACGACCGCTCGGGGCCATATGGACCCCGGCGGTCGCCCGGCTTCGCGTCCCCCTGGTCAGAGGGGCCGCTGGTCCCTCATGCGCTCGGCCTCGTTCGCCGGGTGCGGGTAGTTCGTCGTCGGCGTGCGGCCGTCGATGCCCAGCCCTTCCGGTCCGATCAGCTTCGGTAGGCCCTCCTGCACCGACTGCTTCAGCGAGGCGGACGCCGACGCGATCGCCGCCTCCCCGACTGTCAGCAACTCCTTGCCGATGCGGTCCATCAGTTCGTCCATCCAGGTCGGTCGGCGCGGCGCCGCGGCGGCCACGCCCAGGGGCGGCGTGCTGTAGCCCGGGGCGCCGTGCGGCTGCGGGGACGCCGCGGCCAGTCGCGAGAACGACGGCGAGGACCGGCTGCCGAACGCCAAAAGCCCGGTGACGAAGCCCAGGGCCGCCGCCCCGCCGACCATGGCCCACGGATAATCGCGGGTGTGTTGGCCCAGGTCGAACGCCGTCTTCATCTTCGCGGACATCTCCTCGACCGACTCGGTCAGGGTGTCCTTGACGCTGGTCAGGGTCTCGGGGACCATAGTCTTGACGGAATCTACGATGTCGCTCACCGTGTCGGAGGCGTTCTGGATTGTACCCATGACCTGCTGTTCCAGGGCGGCGACCTTGTCCGTCAGGGAGGCGCGGGTGGCCTCCATCTCCTGCTCGATCACTTCGGGGTTTTCGTGATCCATGACACGTTCTCCTGGAGGGCGTTGAACGACTTGTCCGGGAGCGGGTTGTAGGAGGCCAGAATGCGGCCGCCAATCACCGCCGCGATGATCCCGAGCAGAACGACCGAGCCGCCGATGATTCCCCAACTCGCCGACATGGGCCACTGGGTCTGCTCGTGGAGCAAGTGGGCACCGGCGACGATCAGCATCACCAGCCCGACCGCCAGGAGCAGCGCCCCAACCGCGAACGAGAGTATGACGGTGCGCGTTCGGCGTAGGTCCTCCTTGAACTCGGCCCGCACCATGTCGATCTGCTGCTTGAATAGCCGCTCGGCGTCGGACACGATGCCGGACACCAGGTCCGTGACGGTCGGCTGGCCGGACGCGGTCGCGGGAGGGCTGTCGATTGCGACGTTCGTGCTCATGATCGATCCTCGGTCGCGCGGGTGAGTCGTTGCGGCGACCCACTGCCTTCAGTCAAGTCTTGAGCGGGTACTGGGCAACCGACGTGCCAATCCGAGGATCGGCTAAGCGGAACATGATTGGCGATGAAGACCACAGCCGGGCCGGGACTTCTGTGTTGGTTTGTCGGTTCTTGTTGAGAAGCCCGTTGCGCGGTGGCTGGTGCCCGGATACTTACAGTCGTTCCCGAGACGCTCGCGCCGGGGCTCGGGGATGTTCGCGTGAAACGCGAAAGGGCCGGGGAGTTCCCCCGGCCCTTTCGGGTCGAACCGATTGGACTACGGGTTGACCGTCGTGGTTGTGCGGACCTCTCGCTCGGCCACGACGGCGGCCGGGAAGAGACGGAAGGTCGGCCCCATGCCGGCCAGGGCACCGAGCACCGACGCCCCGATGGACAGCAGGGTGCCCAGCAGGGTGGACCAGGAGACGATCATGGCGGTCCGCCGGGCCGCGTCCACGTTCTCCGGGCGCTGAACCTCGGCGCGAAGCCGCTCGGGGTCGAGCCCCTGCTTCCACCCCTCGATGGTCTGCTGCGAGATGCCGGCCTGCCGGGCCGCGTTCTCCCAGTTGGCGCTGTCGGCGTTCTGGCCGACCAGGGCGGCCCCGAGCAGGGCGTTGTAGCCGCCCTGGAGGCCCTGCGTGACCATGAAGATCGCGACCGCCGTGACCACGCCCCAGGTCAGCACCCCGTGAATCCACGCCTCCTGGCGGGTCTCACCGGCGGTCAACTGCGTCGTGACCCAGCCGCCTACGAACAGGGCGACTACCATGCTAATCACGTTGGCGACGACCGCCACCCAGGTCGCCGTGCCGGCCTGCACGCCCGCCTGGGTCAGGGACAGCCCGACCCCGGCGAAGAAGAGTCCGAGTACCAGGTACGTCGCCAGGGCGAGCAGGCTGCCGCCAGCGATCGCCCCCCAACTGACACGGCTCTTCAAGCCGGCCACATCTTCAATCCGTACGCCGCGATCCATGGAATCACCTCTTGGGTTGTAACACGCCGGGAGGACTCCCGGCGCCGGGCGGTTTCGGTCGAGGGGCCGACGGCGAACGGCGGTCGGCCGCCAGTGGAGGGAAGGCAGGGACTATGCCAACCGTACGGGTTCGTCGGAGCCAGGTCGTTTGACGGCCGACCGGGCGGTCAATTGCTCAAGGGTGCGCACGTGGCCATTCATCATCGGCAGCAGGGTGGACTCGAAGATGATGCAGACCGGTGACGGAAGGACCGGAATGCGGCACGCCGCGGAGTATGTGGCGATACCGTGCCGCTCGGACCCGATGAGTACGGTCAGGACCGCCCAGCAGGCGCAGAGGGCGGTCGAGGCGGTCACGAGGGTCGGCAGCGCGCCCCAGAGGCCCGGCCCATCGGAGGGCGGGTGGTCCAGAATCAGGATTTGGTTGTGGAGCGTTGCGGCCGCTACTTCGTGCGACCGGCGGATTGTAGAAAGGGTATCCCGCTCGGCGATCAGGAAGGTTTCGGCGAGCAGGTAACACCGGGCCGCGGCGAGTTCGTAACGGAACAGGGCGTCCAGGCAGCGGGCGGCGGGAGAAATCGACAACGGCATGACGGTCCTCGAAGGGGCGGGACCGCGTGCTGCAATCGGGGTGCCGCCGACCCCGCCGGGCGCCCGACGGGGTCGGCGAGCAATCAGGATCGCTTGGCGGCGCCGATCACCTCCTGCACCGCGTCGTCGGCCGTTATCGGCGCCTCCTGCGGCTCGTAAACGATACCGCCTTCCCCCTCCAGGCGGCTGATGTCGTCCTGGTTGACCACCTGTTGGGCCGTCGGAAGGTTCTGGAAGTCCCCGCGAAGGGCCTTCAGAGCAACCTTCTCCTGCTCAATCTCGGTCCCGGTCCGCAGCCCCAGGGCGTGGAAGACGTACCCCAGCGGCGACCGCCGGCCGAACAGGTACGGTAAGAGCAACAGCCCGCCGGCTGCGGTCAATACCAGCCACCACGGATTGAACACGGCCGTGAGTGCGAGCCCGGCCACGATCATTATGCCGGCGGTCGCCTTGGAGGCACGGCCGGTCGTCCACTCCCGTTCGAGTTGACACAGACGTTCGGTAATGGCGTCCGGGCCGCCGTCGATCACTTGCTTGAGCCGACACGCCAGGGCGTCAGTTTGTGGGCAGTCGGCGCGCGAGGCAATTTGCTGCGTGTTCATGGCGAACTCCTCTGGCGATATGTGGGATCCCGAGCGTAGGTAATACCACCCAAACCAGGAACCCAACCGCGGTCCGGGAATAGACCGCGACCCCATGCGGATCTGATTCGTGTTTGGGGTATGTACCCCAGTGCAACGGCCATGCCAACGAACCACTAGACCGCGGCACTCCCCACGGCACCGGCCCGACCGTCGTCGGAACCAGGCGCCTGGACCTGCGTTTGCGCGACACGCTGGCGACCAACCTGCGTGCCCCGACGGGTGGAATACACGTGTGTGAACTCAGCTCCGAAGAGGAGGATCAGGGACGAATAGTACAGCCAGGTGAGCAGCACAACAAAAGAGCCGGCCGCCCCGAACGGGTTGCCGACCGCGACCTGCCCGAGGTAGAGCCCGATCGCGTACTTGCCCACGACGAACAGCACCGTGGTGATGCCCGCCCCGACCCACACGTCCGACCACTTCAGATCCACGTCCGGCAGGAACTTGAAGATCATTGCGAACAACAGGAACGTCAGCCCCGCGGACAGCACGACGTCTCCGAGCCAGAGCAGCCCGACCGAGTTCGGAAGCCACTGCCGCAGGGCATCGCTCAGCCCGCTCATCAGCGCGCTGGCAGCCAGTGAGGCGAGCAACAGGAACGCCAGCCCACAGACCATCGAGAACGACAGCAGCCGGGCCTTGATCATTCCCCAGAACCCGCCGGCCGAGGACTTCTTCGGGTCCACGTCCCAGACGGTGTTGAGTGCGTCCTGGAGCTGCGAAAACACCCCGGTCGCCCCGACCAGCACCGTGACAACTCCGATCACCAGGGAGACAACCCCGCCGTTCTCCGGCTGGCTGCGGGCGAGCATCGTCTGGATGGCCTCGGCCCCCTGCTCGCCGACCAGGTCCTTGATCTGGGCGACCACCTCGCCGCGGGCCGCCTGCTCGCCGAAGATCATCCCGGCGATCGAGATCACCACCAGCAGCAGCGGCGCCAGCGCCAGCCCGGTGAAATACGCCAGGGCGGCCGCCAGCCTGAACGCCTTGTCCTCGGAGAACGCGGTCCAGGTCTCCTTGAGCATCTGCCAGGCGGTGTGGAACATGGCGGGGCCCCCGGTCGGTGCAACAAAAACGCCTGCCCGTTGTCGGGCAGGCGTCCGTGCGGAGAGGCGCACGGTCAAGTCAGCTCGCGTGGCGTGCGGGTGCCGCTCAGCAACAGTGACACCACGAAGAGGACCAGGAACACGAAGAACAGGATCCTCGCCGCCGGGTACGCGGCCCCGGCGACCGTCGTGAACCCGACCAGTGCGGCGACGCACGCCACGATCAGAAAGAGTAGCGACCAGCGGAGCATAAGAATCTCCCGGGTCGGGTATCGAGCAACGAGAACCGGGGCGCCTTTTGCATATCTGGCGCGCCCGGCCGTGATGGTATAGTGCAGGGCCTGTGCCAAACCCGTAACGCGGTTCGGTGCGACAGTTGCCACAAATCTCGGCAGTCCCCACCATCCGTGAGAGCGAGTCATGCACCAAAATGATCGCACCGTTCAGAAGCACTACCGGTCCGAGGCCATGCGTGACTGGGACTACCAGTCCGCCCCGCAGGCGGGCGAGCCGTCCGTCGCAGCCCGGGTGCGCGAGCGGGTGATCCGGGAACTGGCTTATGCGAAGTGGGAAGCGGCCGGCAGACCGGCGGGGGACGGGGTGCAGTTCTGGCTGGAGGCGGAGCGGGAACTGATGGGGTAACTGTGGGAGCCCGAAGCGTCAGCGAGGGTCTTCGCTCCAGATCCTCGCTGACGCTTCGGGCTCCGACGTTACCCGATGAACGACCGGATCGAGTCGAGATTGGCGATGTGTTCCTGACACCGCGGCACCAGTCGGGTGAAGATCAACTCCTGACACTCGGCCGGCAAGCCTTCTTTGTCGAGTGCCTCCCGGTACTCCTTGATCCCGTGCTCCTCGCCCTTTCTCAAAGCGGCCAGGGTCGTGTCCGGCCCGAGTAGCTTGGCCGTGCCTGTCACGGCCTGGGCGAATCCGCCCCACGGGCCGGACCCATCCGACGGCTCGCCGCCGTGTTTCGTCACATGCTCGCGCAATCCCTGTGCGGCCTCGCGGTGGTCGTCCCGGATGCGGCGTAGTTCCTGCGCCGCCGCGGGGTACTCCTCGAACTTCGGCAATGACTGGTCGTACGTCTCGACCGCCGACAGTTCCCCCCGCAGCAAGTGGTTGAGTTGATCGACTGTCTGAGTCGTTGTGTCGGCGTTGGTCATGGCTTCCTCCTGATTGGTTGGGTCTTCCGCGGAAAGTGGGGGATCCGCAACGGGCGTGCCCATCCGCGTGTTCCCCCACCCCAGTCCGTCAGCAGTGTGGGGGCCGATTTGACACTACTGAGCGGGGGGCGTCAGCCCCTGAGTTCCCTGTCACTCAGTGGTTCGCCCGTCACTCAGTCGTTCGCCTGGCCCTCAGGGGGCTGACGCCCCCCGCTCAGGATCGTGATGCCATTTCTGGAGTTTTAGGCCGGGAAGGCAGTCGCTCACGGGCGGAACGTTGCGTGCCGGAGCCGCATACCGATCGAAACAAAAAGCCCGGCGGCAGCCGGGCAGGTTGCGGGCAGAGATCGCCCGCTATGCTTCATCGGTCTGCCGCCGGGCGGTCAGGCAACTGGTCTACCGCGGAGGGCGTTGGCGGCGAAGGAGATCACCGCGAGAACCAGGAACACGACGAACAGGATCCAGGCGATGTCCATCGACAGGCCGGCAACGTTGCCGGCGCCGAGGACCATCGCGATCAGGGCGATCACCAGGAATAGCAAAGCAAGGCGAAGCATGGTGAACCTCTGGCGAGGGGGCAGTTCGGCGGGCCCAATGCCCGCGTGACACCGGACACATAAGCAACCCCGATGCCGGACGGTCTGTGTCTTGAAAGTCTTTGCGACTTGACGGCAGATCAGGTCAACAAAGAGAGACCGACCCGAGTCACTACCATCTCTGGTCGGGCGGTTGATTGCTCTTCGTGCGAGCGACGCAGTGCCTGAAACTTGAGTGCGACACTTCCCATCGAGACGGTTTGATCCGGCACATTGATTGCTCATCCTCATCCAGCGGGCCGGCGTGCCTCCGGCCGCACCGACCCCTCAAATTGAGGCTAACCATGTCGATGCTGACCAACCCGGCGTTCGGGCCGAAGGTCGCCCTGATCTACGTCACGACCGGCGCCCTGATCGACGTCTGGACCGCCGTTTACTACTTCGCCTTCGGACGTGGGAAGTTGAGCGACGGGAATCCTGCGGACGATAGCAACACCTGGTTCTGGGTGGCCGGGTTCTTCCTGACAGGGCTCGTGCTGATGATCCTCGGTCTGGTACTCGGGCCTCTTGGCCGGGCCGCCCGCGAGGCCGAACTGCCGCCCAGGGAAGCGACCCGTGAGGAGGCGCAGATCAAGGCCCAGGCAGCTGCCAACCCGAACCCGGTGGTGGCCAGCCAGGCGACCGGCCTGGCACCCCCTGTGATGGCCCCCGTCCCGGCCGCCACGGTTGCCCCGGGTGTGCCGGCGGCGCCGCAACCGGCCCGCCCGCCGGCCCCGACCGGGTACGCTCAGTAGTCGATGTAAGCTGGCGCCAGAGCAGCCACGGCCCGGGGTGAGGGTAGTTCCCGCCCCGGGCCGCGCCACTTCCCGTCTCGCCTCCAACTCACGTCTGTGGTACATCTCCAGTGCCGCGATTCATCCGCCCCGACGGTCGGGCAACCGGGGCCGTTCGCTCACCCGTCCGAGGGCGTCCCGTGGGTTGGAACCAGTTGTTCGCGCGGAAGCCGCTCGGCCAGGTGCAGGGCGGCGAGTCGGGGCTGAAGCGAGTACTCGGGCCGGTCGGGCTGACGAGCATTGGCATCGGCGCGGTCATCGGGTCGGGCATCTTCGTCACGACCGGCCGGGTCGCCGCTGACCACGCCGGTCCGGGGGTCATGCTGTCGTTCATCGTCGCCGGGTTCGGCTGCGCGCTGGCCGGGCTCTGTTACGCCGAGTTCGCCTCGATGGCCCCGTCGGCCGGCAGCGCCTACAGCTACGCCTACGCGACCCTCGGCGAACTGCTGGCGTGGTTCATCGGCTGGATGCTGGTGCTGGAGTATGCCGTCGCAGGGGCGGTCGTCGCCGGCGGCTGGGCCGAGTACCTCAACGAGTTTCTCAACGCCGCCTTTCAGATACGCCTACCCGACCGCCTGTCTGTTGACCCATTCACGTTCGCGGAGAAGCCAGACTCCCCCGGCGGGTGGGCGGTCAACCTGCCGGCCGCGCTGGTCATCCTCGCGCTCTGTGCCGTGCTGGTCCGCGGCATCAAGGAGAGCGCGCGGACGAACACCATTCTGGTGCTGGTGAAGGTCGGCATCGTGTTGTTCGTGATCGTGGCCGGACTGTGGTTCATCGATGTGGCCAACTGGACCTCTATCTCGCCGGAGATGCGACACAAGCCGGAAAACCCGGCCGACGGGTGGGGGTTGCTCGGCCAGTTCGGGGTTCACGAACTCCTGGGCGGCGCCGACGAGAAGACCCGCAGTCCGTTCTTGCCCTTCGGGTTCTCCGGCGTGCTGGTCGGGGCAGCGGTGGTGTTCTTCTCGTACCTGGGGTTCGACGCCGTCTCGACGACCGCCGAGGAGGCCAAGAACCCGCGGCGGGACGTGCCCATCGGCATCCTCGCGTCGCTGGTGATCTGCACCGTGCTCTACATCGGCGTGTCGGCCGTGCTGACCGGGATGGAGCCGTACCACGAGATCAACAAGGACGCGGCGGTGGCGTCGGCGTTCGCGCGGCGGGCGGACGCCGGCAGCGAGTTCCCGCGGGTGGCGGCCGGGGTCATTTCGATCGGCGCATTGGCCGGCATGACCAGTGTGATGCTGGCCACCTTCCTCGGGCAGGCCCGCATCTTCCTGGCGATGGCCCGGGACGGAATGCTGCCGGCGAAGGTGTTCGGGGCGGTCCACCCGCTCTACCGCACGCCGCACGTCTCGACGATGCTGACCGGCGGGCTGACGGCGGTCGTCGCGGCCCTGGTGCCGCCGGTGGTGCTGGAGAACCTGATCTGCATCGGCACCCTCACGGCCTTCGCGGTGGTCTGCGCCGCGGTAATGGTTTTGCGCGTCTCGCGGCCGGAGGTGGAC